>NZ_AEEA01000130.1 GCF_000297095.1 Treponema primitia ZAS-1
GGTGCCTGGCACCTTTTAGGCTTCGCCCTGCTGATGGCGGGGTGTGCGGCGACGGTGGGCGGCCCGCTGGGTGTCCCGCTGGGGGACGGGCTGGGCGCCGTGCGGGTGGAGGTTTCCGGGCTGGGGGTTTCGGCTACGCCTGAACCTGAGCCTGCGCTTGGGGGCAAGTTCCTTCGGAACTTGCTCGGAGTTTCGGCTACGCCGAAACTCCCAGCGGACCCTTCGGGTCCGCCAAGGACCGCGTACCCGTCCCTGCCTGTGTCGACGCTTTTCTATACCTATACTTGGACAACGACGACGGACGAGCCGGTGACGCCTCCGCCTGAGCAGAACGGCAATGACTTCATCCTGCCGGTGGGGAACTACAAGCTGGCGGTGCAGGCCTATGTCGGCACTGCGGCACTGGCCGCCAAGCTGGTGGGCACCGGGGTCGGGACGGTCGCCACCAGCACCCCCACCACCATCACCGTGGGCAACGGCAACACCACCACCGTCACGGTAAAGCTGCAACCGGTGGACGGGACCGATTCTGCGACCGGGACCGGGCCTGACGCCGTGACCGGGACGCTGGCCTATACCATCACCTACCCGGCGGGGGTCACGACCCTCAGCCTGACCCTGCAAAAGCTGGAGGGCGGGCCCGTGACCACCCTGTCCCCCACCAGCACCACCACCAACGCCAGCACCGGCGTTACCACCGCGACCGGGACCACGGACGTGGCCGCCGGGGACTACCTGCTCCGGGCCACCCTGGGGAACAGCGCCGGTGCGGCAGGCATGAGCGAGACCGTCCGCATCTACGGCAACATGACCACCACCGTGCCCCCCACCGGCGACGACCCCGACCCCTCGGCGGCCAGCTTTGCGTTTGCGGCGGGGGACTTTACGAAGGGGGACCCGGTGGTCATCGGGGAGTATACCGGAGAGTTTACCGTTCAAAAGGAAGGGGGGCTTATCAAGAGCATCACCCTTGAGGACTCAAGTAAAATCCTCATCGGCCGCAAGGCGGATGAGCAGGTCATCCTGAAGCTGGACAAAGACGGCAAACTCCTGTTCCGGGACGCCGTGAACGGCAGCCGCCCCATCGGCAGCTATGGGGAGTTCCAGTTGATTAACACAGATAACGCCACCAGAAACGGCAAGTACAAGCAGGAAGCGGACCTGGACCTGATGGGTTCCTCAACACAGCAATGGACGGCGGTGGGCGACGGCGCCACCGACGCCCTCCGCTTTACCGGGACCTTCGATGGCGGCGGCAAGGCTATCAGCAACCTGTATATAAACACCACTTTAGGTGGCCAGGGCCTCTTTGGCGCCACTGGCAGTGGCAGCACGGTGAAGAATGTGCATATAGCGAGCGGTTCCATTAAAGGCGGCGACTATTCCGGCGGCGTGGTGGGGTCCAGCGTAGGCGCCATCATCGCCTGCTCCAACACCGGCGACGTTACCGGCGTCGGCTGGGTCGGCGGCGTGGCGGGGTACAACCAAGGCAGCGTCACCGCCTGCTACAACACCGGCGCCGTTTCCGGCACTTACTACTATATCGGCGGCGTGGTGGGGCAGAACAT
>NZ_AEEA01000131.1 GCF_000297095.1 Treponema primitia ZAS-1
TAACCACCATCCTCGCCGGCATGAATATCAACATCACGGATCTTATTAACCACCACCGGGATGAATACGCCTACAATATTATTGATACGGAGCAGAAAATCCCCGATGAAGCCCTGACCCATCTTAAAACGGTGGACGGCATCATCCGTGTACGGACCATAGAAAAGGCTGGGTAGCAAAACCGAAAAAAACCCGGAAGCGCATTGTATCGCGGGATGCGCTTCCGGGTTAACCATGGAGAGTGTGTTTTTTTAAATAACCCATAACCGTCTGAGGCTGACAGTGCCCTGCCGAGAGAGGTGTAACGGCAGGACACACTCAAAGATGGTCCTTTAGTTATATAAGATTAACAATCTTATATGAGACTAACATATAGGATTCGAAAGCATATGTCAAGGGGTTTTGTGAAAAAATAATAAAAATTATAAAGATTTTTTACTTTGTATCCAGCATGAGCTATTGCGCTATTTTATTGTATTATAAAGAATTAGCCAATCGATTTTCCGGGTCCTAACCCAGAACGCCTTCCTGTGGGCTATCAAACAGCTCCCCCAGCGTTACTTCCGGGTGATGATACCGTTCTGTGCCCGGCTGCATCCGCCCAAAGCTGATGGCGCGGCAGGGACAAAAGTTCAGGCAGGCCTGGCATTGTTCGCAGTTTTTTTGGAAAACCGGGCCTTTGTCCGTCATGGCGATTGCGCCGGCAGGGCAGATGCGGGCGCAGAGCCCGCAGGCGGTACAGGCGCCGGTACGACGGTACAGGCCGGACATGTTCGGACGGGCGAAACGGAACAGGGCGCTGACAAAGCTGGAGAAGGGCCGAAACGTCGGAGACTTATTATTTACCCGGGATAAAATCGCCGCCGCCACCTGCTCGGTTGCCTCGGCTTGCAGGAGAAGCCGGGCTTCCCGTTTTTTAGCTCCCTGGGCGCCGAATATGGGGATGAAATTTTCCACTGCGGGGATACGTCCCGCGTAGTTCAAGCTCAGGTTTTTCCGGCCCAGGACCCGGCGGACTTCGGCCAGCGCGCCGCCCGGGGAGGTACCAAAGCTTACCAGGGCTGCGAGGTAATCCGCGTGGATTTCAGCTTTTTCCAGAAAGCGGCGTACCATTACCGGCGTCCCGTAGGCGTAGGCGGGGAACATAAACACCACCGCATCCGCTTCAATACGGAGCCCGGGCCGTTTGATTTCCCGGCTTATCGGCAAAATCTCCGCGTCCCCGAGACGCCCGGCCAGTTTTTTCGCCGACCAGTAGGTATTGCCCGTACCGCTGAAATAGTAGATCCTAGCCAATTTTCTTGTAGACATCAAAATAAAACTCCACCTGATCCTTGAGCGCGTCAGTCACCGGCCGGGGGGCGTAACCGGTGAGGGCGGTGATTTTTTCGTGGGAAAAATTGCAGTTGTCACCTAACACTTTTAATGCGTAGGGGGTAAACATCAGTGTTTGACCTTTACGCAGGGCAATGTTTTCGGCGATACCGGCAAACAGCTTTACAAAGCCCAGGGGCAGACAGAGTTTCGGCGGCTTTACCCCGGCAGCCCGGGCGGATGTCTCCACCAGTTCCTTCACCGACAGGGTATGCCCGGAAAGGATATAGCTTTCGCCGGAAACACCCTTATCCGCGAGATCCGCCAGCGCCTTCGCCACATCCTTTACATCCACAAAATCGTAGCGGCCGGTGATGTACACCGGCAGGCGGCGCTCGGCAACATCGACCACCATTTGTCCGAAGTTGGAACGCTTCAATTCGAAGCCCCCCACTATCCCCGAGGGCATACCGATTACCGCATCCAGCCCCCGGGTCTTTACCGCGTCCAGGACCAGGTTGGAAGCAAGAGCCTTGCTTACCGCATAGGCGCCGGCAACCGCATCGCTTTCAAAACGGGGGATCTCCCGCAGGATACTGGTAGTATCGGTAAAGGGCAGGGTATGGACCGTGCCGGTATAGACCAGACGTTTTACCCCGGATGCTAGGCAGGCGTCGATGACGTTTTGGGTACCGTCAATATTGACCGCCCTAATATTCGCATCAATTTTGCTGGCTATGGAAACAATACCGGCCAAATGGTAGACATAGGAGGCCCCCGCTAAGGCGGGACCAATAGATTCCGGCAGGGTGATATCGGCGAAGATCACCTCATCGGCATATTGTTTTAGGAAAGGGATAACCTTTTCACCCCGGTAATAGAGGGCGCGGACATAGCGGCCCCTGGCGTGGAGTTCAGCACAAAGGGCAAGGCCGGTGCGGCCGGTCGCGCCGCTTACAACGTGGATTTCATGGCTCATAGAGGATAGGATACCATGGAGCGAGGGAAGGTGTCAAAGCAGGGGCTGACAGGAACGAAAGGATTGAACTCCGTTTCAAGATTTCTTTACAGAGCTTTTTTCAGGGACGGATTTTTCTGACTTTGCAATTGTTTCCGTAATCTTCAGAACCAGCTTTTTATGCCCATTGGAGAGACGATGGAAATTTGACCACAATCTCGCGATTTTAGCGTTTTCTGTCATCCGTTCCTCTTTCATTTGGTGATTATAATATATATATAGTAATATTACAATATAATCATGTCAATATTACGAATGCTTGCGGAATAATCTTTACAACATTATATTGAAAGCATGGGCGATTCGATTAACCAACGGGTAAAACAGGTCCGGAAGGCACTGGAATTATCACAAAGGAATTTTTCCTCGATTTTAGCCCTGTCTAATGGGTATATTGGCGGGGTTGAATCCGGAATCCGCAGGGTAAACGGCCGCCTCATCAAGCTCATCGTCTCGGAATTCGGGGTGAGCGAGACATGGTTGACCATAGGGGAGGGAGAAATGTTTACCCAGAACCCCGACGAAAAGTTTACCAAGTTAGTTGGATTATTTAAGGAATTGCCGCCTAAGTACCAGGATGTGGTGTATCAGATGATTGATGTTTTGCTCAAGGTGAAGGAATAATACCGCCGGACGCCTTCGTTATTTTCCGCTACAGTGCGGGCAGGCGCATTTGTCCCCGCCGCCTGAACAGCAGGCGGGCCGCTTGCTCCGGAAGGTTTTGATGATCCGCAGTACCACAAAGAGCGCCGCCAGGGCTACTACCACAATAATAATGCTGGTTTCAATCATAGAATTCATAACAACGCTCCCAAGCCGGCCAGGCTTCCAAGCTGATAGACGATTGTGCAGAGGATCCATCCCAGGCACAGCAGAAACACTAATTCAAAGCCCAGCCATTTCCAGCCTATTTCCGCCCGGACCGTTGCCAGGGCGGCAAAACAGGGCGGGATAATGAGGGTAAAGAGCATGAACACAAATGCTGCCAGGGGGTTCATTTCCGGATCACTCCGTATGGCGTCCCGGAGCCCCTCGCTTTCTTCCGTTTCTTCGGTACCCACCCGGTAGAGGATCCCCAGGGTGGAGACAATTACTTCCTTGGCGGCAAAGCCCGTTACCGATGCTGCGGCCAGTTTCCACTCAAAACCCATGGGCCGGAAGATGGGGACGATGAACTTACCCAGCCGCCCGGCGTAACTGTGTTCCAGCGCCGCTTCCACGTTCCGGACAGAGTCTTCCGTCTCTCCACCGGAAGTACCGGGCGTGGGCTCGTAGGCGGGAAAGCTGGTGATGGCCCAGATGAGGATAGCCGATGCCAGGATAATGGTCCCCGCCTTTTTAACGTAGAGCCAGGTCTTTTCGCCCACGTGCCAGAGTATGCCCTGCAGGGTTGGCGCCCGGTAGGGGGGAAGCTCCATCACAAAAGGTGTGGGGTCCCCCTTCAGCACGGTTTTTTTCAGTATGAAGGCACAGCAGAGACTGAGGATTACCCCGATGGCGTAGATGAGCATCACCATGGTACCGGCGTGGGCGGGGAAAAAGGCGGCGGCCAGGAGTACGTGGACCGGCAGTTTTGCACCACAGCTCATCATGGGGGTGATGAGGATGGTGATGATCCTATCCCGGGGACTTTTTAAGGTCCGGGAGGCCATAATCGCCGGGACGGAACAGCCGAAACCAAGCATCATGGGGAATATGGACTGACCGTGGAGGCCGAAACTATGGAGCAGCTTATCCGTGGCAAAGGCGGCGCGGGACATATACCCCACGTCCTCCAGGATAGAAAGCAGGAAGAACAGTATTACTATTAAGGGGACGAAGGAGAGGACCCCCCCAACACCGCCTATGATTCCATCCACCAGGAGGGATCGGATAAGAGAGTCGGGCATGGTGTTCAGGATGGCTGCGCTTAGGAAACCGAAGAGGGATTCGAGCCAGTCCATGGGGTATTGGCCCAGGAGAAAGGTAAGCTGAAAGACCCCCCAGAGAACCAGGACAAATACCGGCAGGGACAGGAAGCGGTTCATGATAACGCGGTCCACCGCCTCGGTGACGGAGAAATCGGGCTTCCTGATGATCCGTACCGATTCCTTCACCGCCCCCCGGATATAACCGTAGCGCTGCTCGGAAATGATAATCTCCGCATCCTTTCCAAAGTGCTTTTCAATCCAGGCCACCGCATCCTTGGCGATGGCCGTTATCTTTGCCGCTTGGGGATGTTCCTGCAGCCGTTCGTAGGCGTTGGAATCCTTCTCAATGAGCTTTGCCGCCAGCCAGCGGACGGGATACTTTGCCGCAAAAGCCGGATCGGCGGCAATAGCCGACTCAATCGTCTCAAGCTGGTGTTCAATTTCATCCCCATAGTTCAGCTGCCTGCTTGAAAAGGGCTGGTCGTGGATGTGATCAATACAGTCCAGAAGTTCCTCGGCGCCTAAGCCCTTGGAGCCCACGGTCTTAACTAAGGGGATCCCCAGGGTAAGGGTAAGCTGCTTATCGTCAATAAAAATGCCCCGGGATTCCGCTTCATCGCTCATGTTCAGGGCGCCAATGACCGGAATGCCCAGTTCCTGAAACTGGAGGCAGAGATACAGGTGCCGTTCCAGGTTGGTGGAGTCTAAAACATCCACAATAACATCGGGCTTCTCATCAAGGATAAAATCCCGGGCAACAACCTCGTCAATGGAATAGGCGGTAAGACTGTATATACCCGGCAGATCGATAAAGTGGTATGACGTTTCGCCCCGGATTCGGCTCCCTTCCCGCTTTTCCACCGTAACCCCGGGATAATTCCCAACCTTATGATGGGCGCCGGTGATGGCATTGAACAGGGTAGTTTTCCCCGAATTGGGATTCCCCGCCAAGGCAATTCTTAAATTGCCCACAATCCTCTGGGTAGTTTTGTTATTTCCCGCCATTTTTTGACTCCCCGAGGGGATCAAACTTTTTTATCTTCCCCCGGTTGAAAAGCCGCCCGGCGTCTATTATCGCCGACCAGTCCCCTACGGGGAGCACTTCAATGCCATTGGCCTCGGAACGGCGGATAAGAATATCGTAACCCCGGATTCGGACTTGGATGGGGCCGTGGAAAAAGCCGGAACGGACAACAGCACCTTCGGTATCTTCGGTAAAACCCATATCGGCCAGCCGTTTGCCGACCTCCTTCCCCAGGGTGACTTTGACCACCCGGAAAGAAGCCCCATTGGGCACATCTGATAAAAACATAAAACCCTTCTCCTGTTAGTATACTATAACAGGACACGAATATCAATATTGGAGGCCGCAATAAGGACTTGATTTATATCGTTATATATCCTACAATCCAGCTAGGTATTTGATTATGAAGAGGGGAACGCAGCTAATACACAACGGATACGAAACGGATCTCGCTATCGGGGGTGTTACCGGGGCCTTGGGGGTGCCGGTGTACCAGACATCCACCTTTGACCAAGGGACATCTTTTATAGATGTCCCAGGGATCGTCTCGGAACACCGGGAATATGACTATGCCCGGTCAGGAAACCCTACCCGCAAAGCCCTGGAGGATATTATCGCCGCCCTGGAGGGTGGCGCCAAGGGCTATGCCTTTGGGAGCGGTATCGCAGCGGTATCTTCAGCCTTGGGCATCCTTGCCCAGGGGGATCATATCGTCGCTGCCGAGGATATTTACGGCGGGAGCTGGCGTATTCTCAATACCTTCTATAAAAGGTGGGGGCTTGAGGTCACCCCGGTGGATACCACCGACCTGGATGCGGTAAAAAAGGCGATAAAGCCCAATACCAAGGCCCTGTTTCTTGAAACTCCCTCAAATCCCCTGCTTAAAATTACCGATCTGGCTGCGACCATCAAAATTGCCAAGGATGCGGGGCTTATCAGCATCGTGGATAATACTTTCATGACCCCCTATCTCCAGCGGCCCATTGAGTTGGGGGCGGATATCGTGGTCCATTCGGCCACCAAATTTCTGGGGGGCCATAGCGATGTAATTTTCGGCCTTGCGGTAACCAGGACCAAGGAACTGGGAGACCAGGTTTACCGGATGCAGAACAGTTTTGGCGCCGTGCCCGGGCCTTGGGATACCTGGCTGGTGATGCGGGGAATCAAGACCCTCAAGGTACGCCTGGAAGCTCAGCAGGCCGGGGCCGGTATTGTGGCCCAATGGCTCAAGGCCCATAAGAACGTAAGCGATGTATTTTATCCCGGGCTGCCGGATCATCCCGGCTGGGAGATCAATGCGGCCCAGAGTTCCGGCGCCGGGGCGGTGCTTTCCTTTAAAACCAAGACTACTGAGCAGGCAACCCGTTTCCTGGGGAAGGTAAAGTACGCCGTTGCCGCGGTGAGTTTGGGAGGGGTGGAAACCATTGCCTCCTATCCGGTTAGGATGAGTCATGCTTCTATCCCCGAACCGGAACGGCTAAGGCTTGGTATCACCGATACCCTGATACGGATCTCCGTAGGGCTTGAGGATCCGGAAGATTTGATAGAAGATTTCGATGAAGCTCTAAAATAAACACCAGAGGAATAGTGTATGCCTGAGACAAATGATGTCCCCTGTACTAGTCCATACGGAACGTTGTCCATGAGGACCGTTGCGGTGCATGGGGCTACTTTGTTTGAAGGCCAGACCGGGGCGATCAGCACCCCTATTTACCAAAGTTCCACCTTTAGACACCCCGGGCTGTATGAATCCACGGGGTTTGACTATTCCCGGGCGATCAATCCCACCAGGTCGGAATTGGAAAAGACCATGGCAATTCTGGAACATGGAAAGTATGGGCTTGCTTTCGCCACCGGCATGGGGGCAATTTCTTCGGTAATAAAACTGTTCAAACCCGGGGATCATCTTATTGTTTCTGAGGATCTCTACGGCGGTACCTACCGGCTTTTTAACGAATACTACGCCAAGTACGGTTTTTCTTTTTCCTGGGTCGATACCAGCGATATCTCCCTGGTAGAGGCAAGCCTTAAACCGGAAACCAAGGCGATATTTATCGAGACTCCCTCAAACCCTATGATGAAGGTTACGGATATTCGCCGCTGTGCGGAGATTATCCATAAGCGGGGCGGACTTCTGATAACGGACAATACGTTCCTTTCCCCCTATTTTCAGAATCCCCTGAACCTTGGCTCCGATCTTGTGGTACACAGCGGAACTAAATACCTGGCAGGTCATAACGATACCCTGGCTGGGTTTGTGGTCCATTCCCGGGATGAGCTGGCGGAGGCCCTGATCAATTCCCAGAAAAGCGAAGGAGCTTCCCTGTCGCCCTTTGATTCCTGGCTGACCCTGCGGGGAATAAAGACCCTGTCGGTCCGGATGGAAAGGCATGAAAAAAATGCCCATAGTATTGCTGCCTGGCTGCGGGAGCATAAACAGGTAGAAAAAGTGTTCTACATTGGCTTTGAGGATCATCCCCAGTACAGTCTGAGCCGCTCCCAGGCCCGGGGCTTTGGGGGTATGATTTCATTTTATCTGAAGGATAAGGCGGATGTACCTAGGCTGCTTAAAAACATTTCTCTTATCCTTTTTGCGGAAAGCCTTGGTGGAGTAGAAACACTGCTTACCTATCCTCTGGTGCAGACCCATGGGGCTATTCCGGAAGCGATGCGTCTTTCCGCCGGGGTGAACGACCGGCTTATGCGTCTGTCCGTGGGTATTGAAGAAGCGGAAGACCTTCTTGCGGATCTGGACAGCGCTTTTCGTAAGAGTATATGAAGTAATGGAAAAAAAATATTGGAGTAAAAAATGAGAATATCTACCAAAGGACGTTATTCCCTGGAGGCTTTGCTGCATATGACCCTTCTCCCGCAGGGAGAATATTCAAGTACCCGGTCTATCGCGGAAAATACCGGCATATCCGACGGTTATTTGGAGCAGCTCTTTATTCCCCTGCGGAAAGCAGGGATAGTGCAGGGTATACGGGGTCCTCAGGGCGGCTATCTTCCCGGGCGGCCTGTGGAGGAAATTACTGTGGGGGATATTCTGCGGGCGGTGGAAGGGCCCCTTGAACCGGTGGCCTGCGTTACCCAAAATACCTGCCCCATGAAGGAAACCTGCATCAGTACCCATACCTGGAGCGATCTCTACCACGAGATCACCGACTGTGTGGATGCCATATCACTGGCGGATCTGGCGGCAGCCTACTATGCTATGGACAAGATGGAGTACGCCATATGAAAATATCAACCCGGGGCAGATACGGTATACGGCTCCTTATTGATTTGGCGGAGCATGCCAGCGAGGATCATGTGGCCCTGGCCAGTGTGGCGGAGCGGCAAAAAATATCCATCCGCTACCTCGAACAGGTAGCAGTAATACTACGACGTTCTGGTTTTATCCGTTCCGTTAAGGGTGCTTCCGGGGGTTATGCCCTGGCCCTGCGTGCCCAGGATATCGTTATTGGGGAAGCCCTGCGGGTGCTGGAGGGTGATATGCTGGTGGTGGATCCGCCGCTTCCCAACAAGGCGGAAACAAAACTGCAGCGCTGCATTAGGCTTACGGTATTTGACCGGCTGAATGACCGTATCGCAGCGGTGATAGACCGGAAGACCCTGGCATCGGTGGTAGGGACCGTGGACCCCGATGCATCCTACATGTACTTTATCTAATCCAGTGTAAAACTATTTGTTACAGGATGTATTTTTTTATTGCCTTGGCAATACCGTCCTCGTCATTTGAGCCCGTTATTGCCAGAGCTTTGTGCTTTACCGCTTCAGCGGCATTTCCCATAGCAATGGGGAACCCCGCCTGTTCAAACATGGGTATGTCGTTAAGGTAATCCCCGAATACACAGATTTGCTGTTTCTCCAACCCCAGTATGCGGCCCAGCGCCGCTACCCCCGTACCCTTGTCTACCCCCGGGGCTGCCACATCCAGGAGTCCTATTTCCGAAGAGGTGCAGCTCAGATTTTTTAAAGTGCGAATATACTCTGTGGTCATATCCATTTCGCCGGGGCTGAGCCCGGCGATAAGCATCTTATGAATTTCCCCGGAAAGGGCCTTCTGATAATTCGGGCCATACAAGCAGAGGGGAATAGGCGAGAGATTATCCTTTCCAGCGATTTGATTGTACTGTTCAAACCGGGTTATTCTATGGCTGCCTTCGGTATACCAGCAAGCTTCGGTATTGATCAGTAGATGGTCCAGTCCATGTTCCTTGCAGAACATCAAAAGGGGATACGCCGCCTGGGGATCGACAAAGTTGCTATACAGTATTTCCCCGGTACGGGTATCGGTAATAAACGCGCCATTCCCGGAAATCAGGGGACCCTCCACAGAGAGGATACGGCTGTAAGCTTCAAGCATGGTGTGTATCCGGCCGGAACAGATGGTAACAAAAATGCCTTTTTCACGGGCCATGTTAATTGCGTTGATATTTTCAGGGGAAATTAGTTTTTCGCTGTTTAACAGGGTCCCGTCAAGATCACAGACTATGAGCCGGACTTCCTGCCCTGCCTTCCGCAGATCCTCTTCTTTCATACCGTTTACCCCTTTGATGCTAATAACATATACTGGTACAATTTCTTTTTCAAGTAGTTTTACGTTTCCTCAGTATCCATGCATCCACCGCCAGAACCGGTAATTCAATCAGAGGGCCTATCACCAGGACCAGGGAGATTACCGGCCGCTCAGGAAAGGTGATGGCAGCAATGGCCAGGGCTATAGGGGAATTGCGGGCCGAGGTGGTGAAGATCAGAGGAATAGTATCCTTGAAGGGCAGCTTTAATAGCCTACCCGTAAGCCGAGCCAGGATAAAATTGACGATAAAAAAAATAATCAGCGGCGGAAAGATACTGACAAAGAGGCCGGGGTTTCCCAGTAAAAGTTTGCCCTGGGAAGCAAACATGGAAACTACCGCCAGGCAGAGAAAGAAAAGCTGTATATTATCGGAATAGGCGGCAAGCGCCTTTGTAAACTTCTCCCGTACCGGTAATTTTCCTATCACAAATTTTACGGCATTGGCGGATGCCAGGGGAATTACTAATACTAACAGGATACTGGTGAGTATGCTCCCGGCGCTGAAAGAAACGGCGTCTCCCATAAAGAGGAGAAGATACACCGGCAACAGGGCGATCTGTAGGATCAGGTTTAGTGGAAGCAGGGAGGAGCCCAGACTTACATTGCCACCGGCCATACCGGTGAATATAAGATACCAGTCGGTACAGGGGGTCACCATGAGCATGATGAACCCCGTCTGCAGGTCTATTTGGCCTGCCATAAACAAGCTGCCCAGGATGAAGGTGAACACCGGGGTCCAGATAAAATTGATAGCCAGGGCAGCCAGGGAGAATCGGATATTGGTAAAGGACCGCCTGATTTCTTTGATATCCACCGCAAGGAATACAAAGAATAGGAGAATCATTAAAAAGACTTCAATTAAACTTCCCGCCCTGGGTGCAACGGCCGGGCTGAACCGGCCAAGCAGGATACCCATCAGGGCGGAGATTATGATGATCAGCGGTTGGAACTTTGCCATGTATTTTATTATATAAGACTAACTTATTGCGGGGCAAGTAAAGCACAGACCCCGACAATAAGTATAGACTGAGAAGAGCCTATGCCGAAGCGGCTTCCTTGGCGTCTTCTTTTATATACAACACGCCCTGGGGGCAAGCTTTGACGCAGATACCGCAGGCTATGCACTTGGTAGGACTGGGCTTGTCCTTGGCATGGACCATCACCTTGAAGGGGCAGGCCTCCACGCATTTGCCGCAGTTAACGCAGAGCTTCTTGTTCAGCGTGTACACACCCTGGGCATTTTGAGTTATAGCCCCGGCTTCACAGGCCTTGGAGCACTTCCCGCACTGCACACAGGTGGAGATTTTGAATTTATTGGGTGTATCGGTTCCCAAAACGTGAATACAGGACAGATCCTGGGCTTGAAAGTTTTCCCCCTTGTAAAAAGCCTGGGCACAGGCGTTTTCACAGGTCAGACAGAACATACAAGCAGACAGATCTCTAACAGCTAATTTCTTCATGATAATTCTCCCGCGATAATGTCAGTTTACTTATAGCAAATGGCCCTGTCAAGCAAAATACTATTGCCACTAAAATCCCTATTGACATCTATATAGAAGCAAAAGATAATAATCCTTATCAATGTAGTAGTAATTATATCCTATTAAAAGCATAGACATTATAAGATATAATGTATTATAATGGAATTAACGATGAATATTCTTGATTTGGTGGGGAATACCCCCCTTTTAGAGTTGAAAAAGATCTCAGAGGATATTCCCGGGGTGTCCCTTTTTGCCAAAGCGGAGTTTTTAAACCCCAGCGGTTCCGTAAAGGACCGGGCTGCCCGGGCTATGATCCTTGCCGGATTGGAGCAGGGGGCGCTTGTCCCGGGAAAGACTATTATCGATGCCACCAGCGGCAATACGGGGATTGCCTATTCCATGATCGGCGCCGCTCTGGGGTATCCGGTTACCATTTACCTTCCCGCGAATGCCAGTGCGGAGCGGAAGCGGATCATGAAGTGTTACAATGCGGAGATTGTGGAAACCAGTCCCCTGGAAAGTTCCGATGGGGCCTTCCTGGCGGTCAAGGAGGCGGTTGCCAAAGACCCGGAACGGTACTTTTTCCCCAACCAGTACAACAATGATGCCAACTGGAAGGCGCATTATAACACCACGGGGGTTGAAATCTGGGAGCAGACCGGTGGCAGGGTGACCCACTTTATCACCGGCCTGGGAACTTCCGGCACCTTTATGGGGACCTCCCGGCGGCTTAAGGACTACAGTAAGGATGTCCATATTTACGCGGTGCAGCCCGATTCCCCCTTCCACGGTATTGAGGGGACCAAGCATATGGGGAGTACCATCAAGCCGGGGTTCTACGACGAAACCCTGGCTGAAGGCTTTGTTGAGGTAAACACCGAGGCGGCCTACGCCATGGCCCGCCGGCTTGTCCGGGAAGAGGGGATATTTGTGGGGATAAGCGCCGGAGCTAATGTGGTAGGCGCCCTCCAGCTTGCGGGAACCCTGCCGAAGGGTTCGGTGGTGGTCACTGTTTTGGGGGACAGCGGTTCCCGGTACCTATCAGATTCTTTTTGGAAAGAAGGGGAATAGTATGATCCTCCTGCCGGGAAAATGGGAAGATTTTATCCGAAAGGAAGGAGAAATTTCCTATCCCAACGAATGTTGTGGTATACTACTGGGCACAATTGCAGAGGATGACAGCCGGGTGGTGGAGGATAGTATCCCCATCCGGAATGCCCGGGAGGCGGAGGAGCAATATCATCGTTTTCAGATTGAGAGCGAGGATTTGATGAAGGCGGAACTGGAGGCCCGGAAACGCAAACTGGATGTGCTGGGGTTTTACCATTCCCATCCGGATCATCCGGCAAAGCCTTCGGACTTCGATAGGGAACACGCCCTGCCGTTTTATTCCTACATCATTACGGCGGTGGATAAGGGACGGGCCGGCGATTTTACCAGTTGGGAGCTGAAAACGGACCGGTCGGAGTTTTTGCGGGAAGACATTAAAAGGATTTGAGGGGGGATACAGAGTATGGCAGTTACACTTTTGATACCCACAGCGCTGAGGAACTTTACGGATCGCAAGTCCGAAGTGACCGTGGAAGGCGCCACCGTGGGGGAGGCGATTCGGAATTTCGCCGATGCCTATCCGGATATTAAACAGCATCTCTACCAGGAGACCGAGTTACGGTCTTTTATCAACGTATTTGTAGGGGAGACCAATATAAAGGCCCTCCAGGGCCTGGACACTAAAGTTGCCGACGGAAGCACTATCATGCTGGTACCGGCTATTGCCGGGGGGACTTGAGGTAAGGTTTTTAGAATGGCAGATAGTATTATTAAAGATAGAAAATTAGAGGATCTCAGTAACGAGGAGATAGGGCGGTACAGCCGGCACCTGCTCCTGGCTGAGGTAGGGCTTGAGGGGCAGAAGAAGCTTAAGGCTGCGCGGGTACTCATTGTGGGGACCGGCGGGCTGGGGGCGCCTCTGGCGCTCTACCTTGCCGCGGCGGGGATCGGGAAGCTGGGGATTGTGGACTTCGACTTTGTGGAGGAGTCTAACCTTCAGCGCCAGGTGATACACGGGACCCGGGATGTGGGGCGGCCCAAGGTGGCCTCCGCCAAGGACCGGATCAAGAGCATCAACCCGTACTGCGATGTGGTTACCTACAACACTATGCTCACCAGCGAAAACGCCCTGGATATTCTGAAAGATTACGATGTGGTGGCAGACGGTACGGACAACTACCAGACCCGCTACCTGGTGAACGACGCCTGCGTACTATTGGGCATCCCCAATGTGTACGGCTCCATTTTCCAATTTGAAGGACAGGCTTCGGTTTTCTACGCCAAGGAAGGGCCTTGCTACCGCTGCCTCTATCCGGAACCGCCCCCGCCGGGGCTGGTCCCCTCCTGCGCCGAAGGCGGCGTGGTAGGAGTACTGCCGGGTATCGTGGGAACCATCCAGGCTAACGAGGTGATCAAACTTATTGTGGGAGGCGGGGACAGCCTTACGGGCAGACTCCTCCTCTTCGATTCCTGGAAGATGAAATTTCGGGAGCTCAAATTGGATAAGGACCCCCATTGCCCTATCTGCGGCAAGGAACCCAGCATCCATGAGCTTATCGACTACGAGCAATTCTGCGGTCTCAAGAAAAATACCGATGAGGAGCCCGTGGAGCTCATCACCGCAAGGGAGTTAAAGGAACGGCTGGATAAGAACGATCCTATCCAGATCATCGACACCCGGGAAACCCACGAGCGGGCCATCGTCAAATTTCCCCAGGCCAAGGTTATACCCCTGGGGCAGATGGCCCGGCGTATCGATGAGTTTGACCCGAAGATCGACGCGGTGTTCATTTGCAAGATCGGGCAGCGGAGTGTCTTCGCTATCCGGGCATTGAGAGAGGCGGGCTACACCGGCCGGCTTCTGAATCTTAAGGACGGCATAAACGCCTGGGCACGGGAGGTGGATACCTCTCTGCCGGTTTATTAAATACGAAAGGAGTAAATAATGGCAGACAAGAATTTATTGAACGCCCTCGGAAAGGAAGCAGCCTATCAGCTGGCTAATGTTACTAAGACGCCGCCCCAATACGGCGCCTTAACCCCTAAGTGGCTCACGAAGATCCTTGAATTCAAGGGACTGGAAGCGGGTATCTACCGGGTGAACAAAGTTGTGGAAGGGGATGCTCCCCTGGATGTGCTTTGCAGTCAGGATCCCAAGAGGATTGATATTCCCAAGGGTTATATTGAATACCAGACCAAGCCTCGGGAGTATCAGCTCAATTCCATTTCCACCATCATCAACGTTGATACCAAGGTATCGGATGTGTACAGCGCCCCCTACGATCAGGTTAAGGAACAGCTTTCCCTGGCCATTGAAAGCCTCAAGGAACGGCAGGAGAGCCAGCTCATCAACAGTGATGATTACGGTCTCCTGAACAATATTGCTGATACCCAGCGGGTTAAGCCCCGGGTCGGCCGTCCTTTGCCGGACGATATGGACGAACTGATCTCCAAGGTATGGAAGGATCCCTCCTTCTTTCTCGCCCACCCCCGGGCCATTGCGGCCTTTGAGCGTGAATGCACCCGCCGCGGCGTTCCGCCGGTAACGGTGAATATCGCCGGCGGTACCTTTATTGCCTGGCGGGGTATCCCCATCATCCCTACAAACAAACTCTTTGTAGACGGCCTTAAGGATCCCAAGGGCAAGGCGGGAAAGTCCAATATCCTGCTGGTCCGTACCGGCGAAGCCAAGCGCGGCGTTATCGGTCTCTATCAGGCGGGGCTTCCCGGAGAACAGTCCCGTGGTCTTTCGGTTCGTTTCCGGGGTATTGATGACAACGGCGTCGCCTCCTATCTCCTTTCCCTCTATTGTTCCGCCGCCATCCTCGCAGACGATGCTATCGGTGTGTTGGAAGATATAGAGGTGGGTGATTACTATGATTACCCCATCTAACGGACCCGGAGTCCCCGGTGAGTACGATCCGCTTGCCGCCGGTCTCCCGTCCTCCGCGGACATAGCCGCTCTGGCCGCCGCCTACTTCCCGGAATTCGCGGCGCCCGCAGCCGGGCCCGAAGCAGCCCAGGCAGCGGGTTACCTGGAGCAAGCTGCGGCAGCAGCTCTGCCGAAAGCTACCCAGTCGGCCATCACGGTTCAAGCAGCGCCCCCTCTGGGAGGCGCCCTCACCCCGGCGGATTATCTGCGTGTTCTGAACGAGAGCCTGGACTTCGGCGCGGTTTTGGGTGACCCCGCATCTGCGGTAGGATCCGGTTCCGCAGGTAGCAATACTGCTGCGGCTGCCGTGGAGTATGCGGCCGGTTACGCCGGTGGGATAGAAACCGCCGCCTTGGCCGGAGCCGCCGCATATGCCGCAGTTGCGGACAGCGCTGTCCTGGGGGGAGCCGCCCAAACAGCAGCGTCCGCAGGGAGCTTCGCTGGAACGCCGTCTGCTGCTTATGCGCCAAGGGTGTTGTCCAAGGACAATCCCTTTCCCGAGGCTTGTCCTTCGGTAAAATTTGCCCGGGCGGCAGGGATACTGCCGCCGGTCTCACAGGAACCGGGGAAGAGTATCTATGTGGGGTCCCGGGATCTATCGGAGATACGAAAGGATTTCCCCATACTGTCGGAAAAGATAAATGGGCGGGATCTGGTATGGCTGGATAACGCCGCCACTACCCAGAAGCCCCGGCAGGTAATAGACAGGCTTACCTATTTTTACGAGCACGAAAATTCCAATGTGCACCGGGGCGCCCATGAGCTGGCGGCCCGGTCTACGGATGCCTACGAAGATGCCCGTGGAAAGGTAGCCCGGTTTCTCGGCGCCCCATCAAAGGATAACATCGTTTTTGTCCGGGGCACCACCGAGGGGATCAACCTTGTAGCCCAGGCCTACGTAAAACAGCTGCTCAGCCCGGGGGATGAGATAATCCTTACCATGCTGGAACACCATGCCAACATTGTTCCCTGGCAGCTTATCGCCCAGGAAACGGGGGCGGTTATACGGGTGGCTCCCATAGACAAGCTTGGGCAGATTGTCCTTTCGGAATACTCCCGGCTGTTTAACGGCCGCACGAAGTTTGTGGCGGCTACCCAGGTTTCTAACGCCCTGGGTACCATAGCTCCGGTGGCGGAGATGATCCACATCGCCCACGCCCAGGGGGTGCGGGTTCTCATTGATGGCGCACAATCGGTGTCCCATATGCCGGTTAATGTTACTGCCCTGGACGCAGACTTCTTTGTCCTGTCGGGGCACAAAATCTTCGCTCCCACCGGTATCGGCGCCCTCTACGGCAAGGCCGAGGTACTGGAAGCGGCCCGGCCCTACCAGGGCGGGGGTAACATGATTGCCGATGTAACCTTCGAGCGGACCCTGTATCAGGCGCCGCCGGATAAGTTCGAGGCCGGTACGGGGAACATCGCCGATGCGGTGGGACTCGGGGCAGCCCTGGATTATGTCAGCGCCATCGGCATAGCGAACATCGGCGCCTACGAGCATGAACTGGTCCGGTATGGTATGACCGAATTAGCAAAAGTGCCGGGGCTGCGTTTAATCGGCACGGCGCCGCTCAAGGCCAGTGTCCTGTCCTTTGTGCTGGAGGGCTACGAAAACGAAGAAGTCGGAAAGTACCTTAACACCCAGGGCATTGCGGTCCGGGCGGGGCATCATTGCGCCCAGCCGGTGCTGCGTAACTTTGGTCTTGAGGGTACCGTACGTCCTTCGGTGGCGTTCTACAACACCCCCGGGGAAATCGACGCGCTGGTCAGGGCATTGTTTGGATTAGTACGAAGGTAAAAATTGGAAAAAACTGAGGCTATCCGAATCAAGCACCTGGTAAATTTGCTGGTAAAGAGTTATCAGGACCATGAGGAGATCATAAAGGTTGATACCGGGAATCAGTTGAACCGGAGTGTGATCCTTGAGGTTCTGGAAAAACTACGGTGCCTTATATTCCCCGGGTACTTCGGCCGGCGGAATATATCAGCCGGCCTGGTAGAATACTACGCCGGGGATCTTCTGGAGGAGGTGAGTTTTCATCTCTCCCGGCAGATCGCCCGGGCTCTCCGGCATGTGGATAGTTACGCTGCGGCGGAGGCGAAGAACATAGACAGCAGGGCAGAGGAGCTTACCTTTTCTTTTCTGGCGCAGATTCCGGAAATCCGGGATTACCTTGCCACGGATGTTTCCGCTTCCTTCGAAGGGGACCCCGCTGCATTCAGCAAGGATGAGATCATTTCTTCCTATCCCGGAATCTATGCTATCATGGTAAACCGTTTGGCACACGAACTTTACAAGCTGGCGGTTCCCCTGATCCCCCGGATCATGACAGAACACGCCCACAGCGTTACTGGTATTGATATACACCCCGGGGCAACCATAGGGCATCATTTTTTTACCGATCACGGCACGGGGATCGTCATTGGTGAGACCACGGTGATTGGCAACTTCGTAAAGCTCTACCAGGGGGTTACCCTGGGGGCCCTCTCCACCCGGGGCGGTCAGGTTTTGAAGGAAGTGAAGCGCCATCCCACCATCGAAGACCATGTTACTATTTATTCCGGAGCTTCAATCCTTGGGGGTAACACGATTATTGGCGAGGGTGTGGTTATCGGCAGTAATGCTTTTGTTACCAAGTCGGTACCGGAAAAAACCAAGGTCAGTGTTAAGAACCCGGAACTGCAGTTTAAATCCGATGAGCATGATGACAAGTGGGAACATAAGGAATTCCTGCAGGATGATATTTTTGATTATATGATTTAAATTGCCGCCAGCTCATAGGCTATCGGGGTATTTGCGGGGTTCTTCTTGTTGCTCCACCGTATAATCCCAAATGCGGCGATTGTCATGACCATCCCCAGGCCGAACGATAGGGGTCCCTTGTAGGTTGAAACGCCCAATTGGGGTAAAAGTGCGTCACCTATGCCCAGACTGATGATAAAGGCGGCAATGCAAATGCCGATCTGGGCCAGGTTACGAAACCGTACCTTGTCATAATCCGATTCAACCCTGACATGATCGCCGATCTTGGCTTGGCAGAGGTTCCGGGTTTCAAGGAAGACGGATTCCACGGTGGTGACGCTGCCGCAGCAGCCGCCCCCGGTGGTAAGCAGCCGTTCCACCTTAACCACCGCCGTTTCTCCCCTAATGTCTGTAACAATACCGGTTTCCCTCATAACGTTACCTCCAATACAACTATTCACCGAAAAGTCGGGGAGGTCAAGATAAAAAGGTAAGGCTTTTCAAAAAATTCGATATAAAAAAGCGTATAGTCCGGTGACTATAACACGCTTTGCAAAAACTGGCGGGTTCTATCGTTAACAGGATTGGTAAACATATCCTTAGGATGCCCGGTTTCCAAAATGGATCCTTCGAACATAAATACTACCTTATCCGCCACATCCCGGGCAAAGTTCATCTCGTGGGTCACCACCAGCATGGTCATCCCCCCCTGGGCGAGGCTTTTCATAACGTTCAGCACTTCTCCTACCAGCTCGGGGTCCAGGGCGGAGGTGGGTTCGTCAAAGAGCATTATCTTCGGCTCCATGGCCAGGGCGCGCGCTATGGCCACACGCTGCTGCTGACCGCCGGAGAGCTGGGAAGGGAAGGCATCGGTTTTGTCCGCCAGGCCCACCCGGTCAAGCAGAACCTTGGCCCGGTTCCGGGCTTCCCCTTCGGTGAGTTTTCGTACATGCATGGGGGCAAGCATCAGATTTTCTATGGCTGTTTTATGGGGGAACAGGTTAAAGCTCTGGAACACCATGCCCACCTCAAGCAGGACCTTTGTCTGTTCATGGTGGGGCAGCTTGAGGGTATCCACCCCATTGGCGCAGTCAAAGAGCAGTTTGTCGTCAATATAAATTTGACCGCTGTTAATTTTTTCAAGGTGGTTAAGGGAACGCAGGAATGTTGATTTTCCCGCGCCGGATGGACCGATAATGCAGACCACTTCCCGCTGCTCCACCGTGAGGGATACGTTTTTCAACACCTCCAAGGGTTGGCCGGTGGTCCTGGAGTGAAAAGTTTTGCAGACATCCACCGTCTTAATCATTGACATAGTGTTAGCGGTCCCCTATTCGTACACGGAATACTTTTTTTCCAGCTTATGGAAAACAAAGGTAAACACCGCGGTGATGATAAGATAGAGTATCATTGCGGGAATATACACCAGGGCTGAACGGGTTGAGCCTTCGATATTTCTTGTTGCTTTGGTAATATCAATAAGGGCTATCATGGACACCAATGATGCGTCTTTAAGAACCATGATAAATTCATTGCCAATGGGCGGTATAAGGCGCCTGATGGCCTGGGGCACCACCACAAGGCTCATGGTCTGGGGGTAGGAAAGCCCCAATGCCCGGGAAGCCTCGAACTGGCCTTTGTGAATGCTCTGAATCGCCGCCCTGATAATCTCCGCGCAATAGGCGGCGGAGTTCAGGGAAAAGGCGATAAAAGCCGGAATAAAACGGTCCAGAAATTGATCCCCCGTTCTGATGATGAAGAAGGGCACCATCAAGGGCAGCGCGTAATAGATAAAGTATAGCTGCATCAAAAGAGGGGTGCCCCGGAAAAAGAAAATATAGGCGCTGCAAAATTTGTTCACCCACGTATACTTCGACATCTTCCCCAGGGCGAGGAAGAGGCTCAGTATAACCCCCGCCGAGACGGAGAGAAGTGTGAGCCCAATGGTAACCCTGGCGCCTCCCAAAAGAGAAGGCACCCAGGAAAGTATTTTTTGCAGCGCTCCCAATGGCTCTATTTCCTTGCGGCGCTGACCATGTCCACACCGCCGAAGATTTCCTTGGAAATCTTGAGCATGGTACCGTCCGCAAAAAGGGCGTCCAGCGCTTTGTCAATCTCCGCAGTCAGGGCGTCATTTCCTTTCTTGAGGCAGACACCGAAGGTTTCATCCGGGGGAGCCTGCCATACAATCTCGAAGGGGCTGTCCGCAGGGGCAACATAGTCAACCGCCACGAGGAGGTCGGTTACAATGGCGTCCACCCGCCCGAGTTTGAGCTCGTCAAAGCAGTACATCACCTTGTCATACTCGTAGGGGGTAAACTGCAGTCCCTTGGCAGCCAAATCGGCCATGTAGAAATCTGAAGTGGTTTCTTCCTGATAGGCCACGCCCAATCCTGCCAGTTCGGAAGGATCCTTGACTTTTGCCTTACCGTTCTTAAGGAGCACTATGGCCAAGGCATTCCCCACATAGGGCTTGCTAAAATTATGCGCCGCGAGCCGGGCTTCATTTATGGTTACCGACGACATAATTGCGTCATATTTGCCGGTGTCCACTCCGGCGAAAATCCCATCCCAAGCGGTGTCCACAAATTTAACCTTAAGCCCCATTTTCTCCGCCAGGGCCTTTGCCAGGGACACATCAAACCCGATGGGGGTCTTGCCGTCCGCGTCGTAGTACTCCATGGGGGGGTACCCAATTTCCATCCCTACGGTCAGGGTTCCTTCTTCTATGGTCAGCCCGCCGGACTGTTGCTTGCCGCCACCCGCAAAGACACCCTGGATCAGAACCATACTTGCCAGAACTAATCCGGCTACTTTTGCTATTCTCCTCATACATTCCTCCTTTTGTAGTGAAAGTATAACTTGTAATTTTTTCCGGTGTCAACAAACTGTACTGCCAAATATACCGTATTTCTGCATTTTTATACCATAAAATGCATATTCATACAGGATCAAGGGTCTTCAGGATTGATGAAAGATGGTCATTTTTGTAATAGGTACTTGACATAATTGATTTTTCTATATATAATGCCTATATTAATACTAGGAATTAACACAGGAGGTTAATATGGCTAGGGCAGACAAAATTACGGATCTGATTGGGAATACCCCAATAGTTAAAATCAACAAACTCAATGAAAGCGGGGCAACGGTGTATGTAAAGCTGGAGAGCTTTAATCCTCTTTCCAGTGTCAAGGATCGGATCGCCCTTGCGTTGATCGAAGCAGGCGAGGCGGAAGGCAAAATTAAGAAGGGTACGGTTCTTATTGAACCTACCAGCGGTAATACCGGTATCGGCCTTGCCTTTGTGGCGGCGGTTAAGGGGTACCGGATCATTCTTACCATGCCGGAAACTATGAGTATTGAGCGGCGGAAGCTCCTCAAAGCCCTGGGGGCGGAACTGGAACTGACCGAAGGCGCCAAGGGTATGAAGGGCGCCATTGCCAAGGCGGAAGAACTGGCGGCTACTATCCCCAATTCCTATATCCCTCAGCAGTTTAACAATCCCGCTAACCCCGCGATTCACGAGAAAACCACGGGCCCCGAGATTTGGGATGATACGGAAGGGAAGGTTGACATCCTCATCGGCGGGGTCGGCACCGGCGGTACCATTACCGGTGCGGGCAAGTATCTTAAGTCCAAGAAAGCCTCGGTAAAGGTTATCGCCGTGGAACCTTCGGCCTCCCCGGTTCTTTCCGGTGGACAGCCCGGACCCCACAAGATCCAGGGTATCGGCGCGGGTTTTGTACCCCAGGTCTACGGGAAAGACATTGTGGATGAGATTTACCAGACCGATGATGTAAAGGCCGGCGCTATCGCCCGCCGGGCAGCCAAAGAAGAGGGTATTCTGGTAGGTATTTCCTCCGGCGCAGCCCTGGAAGCGGCCCTAACCATTGCCAAGCGGCCTGAAAATAAGGGTAAGACCATTGTGGCCGTGCTGCCCGATACGGGGGAACGTTACCTTTCAACCTGGCTCTGGGAAGATTAAACGGAGTTTTTCATGGGGTGGAGAGTTGCCGCTGCAAGTATTGATGGTATATTGGTAACCGAGCATTACGGTCGTTCTAAATGGTTTTACATAGTAGATGTTCAGCCGGATGGGACTTTTGTAAGCGTGGAAAGACGTTCGGTAACTCCACTCTGTGAAAGCGGAAGCCACTCCGAATCGGGGATGGCTTTCGGTATCCAAGCCCTCCGGGACTGCGTTGCGGTTCTGGTGGCGGTAATTGGTCCTTCAGCCCGCAAGCAGCTTGAGCTTGCGGGTATCGCGGTTTTTGAACAGCCGGTTATTATTGAGGATGCTGCACAGAAATTGGCTGCCTATTACGGCCGTATCAACCAGCCGGAAAGCAACATAGAAAACACATAAACAGCTTATTTTTTTAATTTAAAGGATTATCTATTGACACTAATTAAAATTCCTAGTATTTATATAGATATTATATCTTATTAAATACTTGTATTTAATAAGACTTTTGAATGAATGACTGAGGATATCCCTTCTTCATTCCATTGATTGTTTATGGAGGAGCATCATGGCACGGATTCTGGCCAAACTGACAGAGCTGATTGGGAATACACCCCTGCTTGAGCTTACGGATTATAACAAGGAGCTTAATCTTAAGGGGCGCCTGGTGGCAAAGCTTGAATATTTCAATCCCCTGGGAAGTGTTAAGGATCGTATTGCCTTGGCAATGATTGAAGAAGCGGAGAAACAGGGGCTTATCACCAAGGATACAATTATTATTGAGCCTACCAGCGGAAATACCGGTGTTGGTCTTGCCTTTGTGGCCGCTTCCAAGGGGTATCGGCTCATCCTTACCATGCCGGATACCATGAGTGTTGAACGCCGTAACCTTCTTAAGGCGTTGAATGCAGAATTGGTGCTTACCCCCGGCAAGGACGGCATGAAAGGGGCTATCCGGAAGGCGGAGGAACTGAGCGCCCAGATAAAAAATTCGTATATACCCCAACAGTTCAATAATCCTGCGAATCCGGAAATACACCGGCGGACAACGGCCGAGGAAATCTGGAAGGATACTGAAGGGCAGGTTGCGGCCTTTGTGGCCGGGGTCGGTACCGGGGGAACCGTAACCGGAGTAGGGGAGGCCTTGAAGGCAAAGAATCCCGATGTAAAGATTATTGCCGTGGAACCCTACGATTCGGCGGTTCTTTCAGGATCCGCCCCGGGCCCCCATAAGATACAAGGTATAGGCGCAGGGTTTGTACCCCAGGTCCTGAATACCGCTATTTACGATGAAGTTTATAAGGTGCGTACCGAAGACGCCTTTTTAACCGCCCAGCATTTGGCCATCCGGGAAGGGCTCCTGGTGGGCATATCATCGGGGGCCGCTGCATTTGCGGGAACCCAGATTGCCAAGCGTCCTGAATTTGCCGGGAAAATAATTGTAGCTCTCCTGCCTGATACGGGGGAGCGGTATCTGTCAACGCCCTTGTTTGACAATCTTGAAAGGCCCCGGTTTTAAAGCTGTAAAACCGGTGTTTGAATTTGAAAAGAGAGGTGGTTTATGTCATGCTTAGGTTCGGCCAAGGTTGATGATCGGTTCGCCCATATCAGTACCCGGCATCCCTGTTTTTCCGGTGAGGCGAATATGGCCCATGGACGGCTGCATTTGCCGGTGAGTCCCGCCTGTAATATTCAGTGCCGGTTTTGTAAGAGAACTTTTAACAAAGCTGAACAACGGCCCGGGGTAAGCGCACAGTTGCTGAAACCTCAGGGTGCGGTTGAGATGGTGAGAAAAGCTCTGAAACTTTGTCCGGAAATTACCGTGGTGGGTATTGCCGGTCCGGGGGATACCCTGGCCACACCCCATGCCCTGGAAACTTTCCGGATTGTCCACAAGGAGTTTCCGGATCTTATCAACTGTCTGAGTACCAACGGTCTTTTGCTGGAACGCTATGCCAAGGATATACACGATGTCGGGGTGGGAACCCTGACCGTAACGGTGAACGCTCTTGATCCGGTGATCCTGGATAAGATCTGCTCCCATGTAGTTCTTGATGGAAAGAAGTACACCGGAGTTGAGGGCGCAGCAATCCTAATTGAGGCCCAGAAGCGGGGTATACGTAAGGCCGCCGACCTGGGATTGTTGATCAAGATCAACATTGTTTTTGTCCCCGGGGTAAACGGTGATCATATCGGGGAAATAGCCCGGACCGTGGCTGAATTGGGAGCGGGGATTATCAATATTATTCCCCTGATCCCCCAGCATGAATTTACAGACTGGGAAGAACCGGACTGCGTAGAACTTTCCAAAGTCCGGGAGGCTGCGGAAAAACACCTTCCGGTTTTCCGGCACTGCCAGCACTGCCGGGCGGATGCCTGCGGTATTCCCGGCAAGGGGGATCTTTCGTCCCTGCTTTACGGTGAACAGCGTGAATTTGAACAGACCTTTTCTCATGGTTAGTATAAGGAGGACATGTGAGTAAATTTGTTGATCGGCCCCGTTACACCTGCGCCCTGGGAGGGGCCGTGGGAACACTGCATGCCATTCCACGGGCCATTACTATTATACACGGTTCTGCAGGCTGCGGCGGTAATATCAATAACGCCCTCAACGCCGGGGCCGGTTATATCGGCGGCGGTTACTGCGGTGGTCAGGCCATGCCCAGCTCAAATGTGGTGGAGCGGGATGTCGTATTCGGTGGGGAGGGACGTCTGCGGGAGCAGATCCAGTCCACCCTGGAACTGGTGGACGGGGATCTCTTTGTGGTGATCACCGGGTGTATGGTGGACATGATCGGGGATGATACGGTGGCGGTGGTTTCTGAATTTAAGGACGCTGAAAAACCGGTAATTGCCGTTCCCACACCAAGTTTTAAGGGGAACTCCTTCTATGGCTATGAGCTGCTCCTCAAAGGGCTTATTGATAAATTTATACAAAAATCCGCATCCAAGGATGCCCTCACGGTTAATATTCTGGGTATAGTTCCCGCACAGGATGTGTTCTGGAAGGGGAATCTCAGGGAAATTAAACGGCTCCTGGAAAAATTGGGCCTTACGGTTAATACCTTCTTTGGGGAAGGGGAGAGCCTGGATAATTTTAAAAATGCCGGGAAAGCTTCTCTTAATGTGGTTGTTTCCAATAGTTATGGTATTGACGCTGCTCAATATTTTGAAGAAGTCCATGGTATTCCTTATATTGTAAGCCCCTTCCCCATAGGCGCCTTACAGGGGGAGACCTTCCTTAAAACGGTCGGAAATTCTCTGAATGTTGATCCAAAACGTATTGCTAAGGTTATTGCTGAGGAAAAGGAAAACTATTACGATTATTTTTCCCGGATTGCGGATATTTATAACGATGCGGATCTGCAGCGTTATTCCATCGTGGTGGGGGATTCCAATTATGCTCCGGCTTTAACCCGATTCCTTTCGGACGAGCTTGGCTGGATTCCGGAACTGGTGGTGGTAACGGATATTCTGGAGGAAAACCAACAGAAAACAGTACGGTCCCAATTTGCGGGACTCAATTCTGCTCTTAATCCAAAGGTTTATTTTGATTCGGATACTTCTGCGGTAAAAAAATATCTGCGGGAAGTTTGGCCCCGGAACCGGAACAACCGGTACTACGATCCGCTGAATCCTACGGTGATATTCGGCAGCGCCTTTGAACGGGACGTTTCCCAGGAATTTGGGTTTCCCCTGATACCGGTATCTTTCCCCCTTACCGGCCGTTGTGTTATGAACCGCGGCTATGCGGGCTTTACCGGCGGACTTTCTCTTACAGAAGATATAATAACCTATCTGGTAATGGGAAGATAGAAGATTTTTGGAGGTATAATATGAATTTTTTAGATGCTAAGTCCGCCCCTTCCCGGGAAGACCGGCTGCGGGCCAGTGTTGCCTTTGGCGGTACCTGCGCCCAGGTCAGAACCTGCAGCGGCGCCATTGCCAATGGGTGTACCAATCTTTCTTCCCGCAGATTTACCCAGGCTCAGGGCTGTCAGTTTACCCTGAGCCTTGCCATACTGAATTCTATCCGGAATGCGGTAGTAATTATGCATGGCCCCATAGGCTGCGGTATGTGTTCAATCGGGAACTATGGTCAAAACAAGACCTTTAAACAGCTCCGGGATCCTAATTCCGAAGGGCTTATCTGGCTCAGCACCAACCTGGACGAGGCGGATGTCATAGGTGGCGGGGAGAAAAAACTCCGGGAGGCGGTGATTTACGCCGACCGGGAATTCCGGCCCGAGACTATCATCATTTGTAACAGCTGCGTTCCTGCGCTTATCGGCGATGACATCGACAGTATCATTGGGGATCTGCAGAATGAAACCGCCGCGGTGCTCATGCCTATCCACTGCGAAGGTTTCAAAACGAAGCTCATGGCCACCGCTTACGATGCGGTATACCATGGCATCTTAAAAAAGTATATCAAATATCCTGATCGCCGGCTTCCGCTTTGGGATTCGGACGAGAATAAATTCCGGGAGGCCTACAGAAAAAGCCGGAACGTGAATATCCTTAACGTAGGTTCCATGAGCCGGGCCGATGAAACGGAATTTCGCCGTATCCTTGAAGGCCTGGGACTCAACGTCACCTTTATTCCTTGTTATGCAGAACCGGAGGATTTTCAGTACTCCCTGGAAACTTCTCTTAACGTAAGTCTCTGCGGTACCCATGATGATTATTTTGTGGAACACCTTAAGGATAAGTACAACATCCCCTTTATTGTGGATACCATCCCTATCGGCAGGAAAAATACCGATAAATGGCTGCGGCTGGTGGCCAAACATTTTGAAATTGAAAAAGAAGCGGAACAATTTATTGAGGCTGAAAACCGCCTTCTGGAGGAAGCCCTGGAACCCTACCGGAAACTCCTGAAAGGCAAGAGGGTATATCTTACCGGAGGGGAAGTACGGATTGTGGCTACCGCTGAGATCATGCAGGACCTGGGCATGGAAGTTGTGGGGTTTAAGGCACACCATTACGACCGTTTTGTAGAACCCATCTTTGAAGCCCTGGAAAACGTGGATGACGTGGTATTCAGTGTTGCTACGAATCAACCCTTTGAAACTTCGAACATCATCCATAAGTTGAAGCCGGATATTATCGTAGCCCATACGGGAGGGAATAACATTGCCTCCCGGCATGGTCTGCCCATACTGCCCCTTTTCCACCCGGGCAATAATTACTGCGCCTATACCGGCGTTTTTGAAGTGGCCCGGCGGCTTTATGCGAAATTGCGGAATTCCCAGTTTAACCGCCAGCTGTCCCTCAATGTCCCGCTGCCCTTCAAGAAGGACTGGTATACTAAGGATCCCTTTACGTATATCAAATATGTGGATGAAGAGGGCAACGTAAAGGCAACCTGATTCTGTATGTAACACTGCAAAGGGGGACGAAATGAAGAAGCCATTTCGCCCCCTTTTTATATATTAAATTAAGGAAGTTTTGTAGTTGCATTAACAATCCCATCCGTGCTATGATTGTGGCTGACACTTTTTCGGCGGTCATCCTGTTACCCGCCTTACCAAAACAAGGAGTTTTCTGTGAATACCCGATCCTTTCGTTATTTAGATCTGATCATGGCTTTTTTTGTGACGGTACTTGTCGTCAGTAACGTAGCGTCTTCGGCAAAAATCGTGGACCTTGGTTTTTCCCTCTTCGGCATCAGGCTGGCCTTTGACGGCGGCACCCTCCTCTTCCCCCTGTCCTATGTTTTTGGGGATATCCTCACCGAAGTCTACGGCTTCCGTACATCCAGGCGGGTTATTTGGACCGGTTTTGCCGCCCTGGCCCTGTCTTCCCTGGTATTCCTCCTACTCCGGGTCCTCCCGGCGGATGCCGAATGGGAGGCCTATGCGGGGTCCGCAGCCTATGACGCAATCCTGGGGGGCATGAGTACCGGCGGCATAGCCCTGGCGAGCCTCGCCGGTTACTGGGTGGGGGAATTTTCCAACTCCGTGGTCCTCTCCCGGGTGAAGGTTCTTATGAAGGGCCGGTTCCTCTGGGTACGGACCATAGGCAGCACCCTGGTAGGGGAACTGCTGGACAGTGTAGTTTTTGTGTTTATCGCCAGCCTTACCGGAGTCTTCGGCTGGGAACTCTTTGCCTCCCTGGTCTTAACCAACTACATACTGAAATGTACCATCGAGGTGATAATGACCCCCGCAACGTATTTGGCGGTGTTTAAGCTGAAGAAGGCCGAATCAATTGACACCTATGATGTGGGAATAAGCTTTAACCCCTTTAAGCTTCAAGACCGGACTGTTCCGCAAGACAGCCGTTAGCCCTGGTTTCATTATGGTTCATTGACAGAGCTCCCTCAATGGGTACAATTTAAACAATGTCCGTGAGCCCGATTTTTCAGAGACTGACCCTCCTTACCGGCGCCGAAGCCATGGAAGCCCTTGCCAATATCAGGGTGATAGTTTTTGGGGTTGGGGGCGTGGGGAGCTGGTGCGCCGAAGCGCTGGCCCGGTCCGGGGTAGGGCATATCGCCATAGTCGATTCCGATACGGTTTGCGTTACCAATATCAATCGCCAGGTCCAGGCTGTCGCCGCCACCGTGGGGCAGTTTAAGGTGGATGTTCTAAAGGACAGGCTGTTGGCGATCAATCCCGCCTGTGATGTCGCTGCCTTCGGGAAGGTCTTTTCCCGCGAAAGCGCCGGTGACTTCGGCATTGAAGGCGCCGACTATGTGATTGACGCCATCGACAGCATCACCCACAAGCTGGACCTGATTGAATACGCCGCCACCGCCGGTGTCCCGCTCTTTTCTTCCATGGGCATGGCTCAGAAACTCGATCCTACCCAGCTTAAAACCGGGGACATCTGGGAAACCCAGGGCTGTCCCTTGGCCCGGCTGGTCCGCTCGGGTCTGCGGAAGCGGAGTTTCCAGGGGCATTTTACCACGGTCTACAGTGCCGAACGGCTCCCCCTTAATACCGGCGTGGTTACCGCCTGCGGATCCGCACAGTGCCTGTGTCCCGCCCGGAACAGGGACGATCCCAACGCTCCAATTGAGTGGTGCAGTTCAAAAAAGGTGATCAACGGCAGCGCTGTCACGGTTACTGCCACTGCGGGGATGATCCTGGGGAGTCTGGTGCTCCAGGATGTGTATGCCCGATACCATCCGGTGGACACGGTTCAGAATGGCTAACCGATTTCTCCGCAAAGCCGGGGCCAGTACGATTGTGCAGAAACTTAGCGCCAAGGCTGTATTGGAGCGGAACCTTATTGCTGAAGGTGACCGGATCCTTATTGCCGCTTCCGGAGGCAAGGACTCTACCGTCATGGCCTGGGCGCTTTCGGCCATCAGGCCGGCGTTGAAAAAAAACTACGAGCTGGCGGCTATCCACATTTCCAGCGATTTCTGCGCCTGCTGCAAAAAGTCGGCCCTTTCCCAGCGGCTGGAGGAATGGGGCATCCCCTTTACCGATCTTTTCGTACCGGTTATCGGACGGCTCAAGGAAGGGGAGAAGATGAACTGTTACTGGTGCTCCACCCAGCGGCGGACGGAACTCTTGAAATATGCTGTGGAAAATGGGTTCAACAAGATCGCCCTGGGGCATCATCTGGATGACATTATCGAAACCTTCTTTATGAATATGACCGCCAAGGGAGAGCTTTCCACCATGCCCATGCTTCTCGCTTACCGAAAATACCCCGTAAGCCTTATCCGGCCCCTGGGTTATGTGGAGGAGCAGCAAATTATAGCCTGCGCTGCGGAACGGGACATCCTCAAGGCGGTCTGTACCTGCCCCTATGGGATCAACTCCAAACGCCGGGACGTACGGAAGCGGATTGCCGAATTTACCGGCAATTCAGGAGCGGTAAAACGGCGTATTTTTAAGGCCCTTTCTTCCGGAGATCGGGATCTATTAATAGAGAATGAATGAAGAATTCAGGACTAAACGCCGATAGTTATATATGCGGAAAAGTGTAATAGTATTCTTATTTCTTATAATTGTAGGGATACAGGTGTTTTTTTCCTGTGCCAGCTCCCAAGCAATCCCTATTTCGCGTGACAGGGGACCTATTGTACCGAGAAAGCCAACCGAAATTATGAATTCGCCGCCAATCGAAAATGCCTCCCCCGGACGCAGCAGCTCCGTAGCGGAAAGAAGGGTTCAGGAGCGGGCTCCGGAACGGACGGAGCCTTTTACGGTTGAACGGACCATAAGCCCTACCGTCCATTGGCCTCTTTTGGGCCAGGGGCAGGTGGATGCAGAATATTTAGCATCCTTCCTGTTAAGTGTAAACGACGCTGCGGATCCCGATTTTGTAAAGCAGCTTTCCCTTTTTTACGTTGAAGAGGCCGCACTGGAAGGGATTGATCACGATGTGGCCTTTGCCCAGATGTGTCTGGAGACGGGATTTCTCCGGTATGGGGGCCTGGTGACCAATGAGATGAATAACTTTTGCGGCCTTGGCGCCCTAAGCCGCGAAAACCCCGGGGAACGGTTTCCCACTCCGCAAATGGGCGTCAGGGCCCAGATACAGCACCTCAAGGCATACGCCACCACAGATCCCCTGAACCAGGAATTGGTGGACCCCCGGTACAGATATGTCCGTTACGGTGCGGCTCCCACCATCGAAGGCCTTGCGGGTACCTGGGCGGCTGATCGCAGTTATGCTGAAAAGATCGTTGGTGTTTTGCAGAGACTTTATACTAATGCTAGTGTTGCTGCGGGGCAGCCTGGGCCATAATCTTTTTTTAGTACTTATCGTAATCGGGCGTGGGGAGGGACACACCCGCCTGTGCGCGTGTACGAGAAAGGCATATGGAACTTCATTGCGCTTACATCAAACTCGGGCACCGTCGCAGGAATGCTGCAGTCTGGCATGCGGCAATACTGTTTTGGTTCGATGGGTTTCTGATCCTTCTGAGCTCGAAATTGACCGAGAAAAGTGCGGGACCCGATGACATTTTATATGCAAATTTCAGAAAAATAGTTACATTCATTTAAATATTATTCAAACACAAACACCATCTTTCTCCTACAGTTAAAGTGCGTTGTAAGCAGCGCTTATGGAGGAGACTTGTATGAAAATCAGAATACGCTTAAGCATATTGGTAATAGCGATAATGGTTGCGGTAATTTCTGTTATTTCGATCATCATTCTGAGCCGAGCCTCCGAAATGCAGACCAAAACGGCCATAGAAAGTACAACGAACATGGCTAATATGTATGCCACGGATTTGCGGCGGCGTTTTGAAAATTATATGCAAACCGCAATTTTACTGTCCCAGATAATGCAGGATTACGAATCGGTAGACCTAAGCCAGCGGCGTATCCGCTACAATGGCATCATACGCAGTGTGTTAGCGGAGAACGAAAGTTATTTGGGTATTTTTACTATTTGGAAGTCTAATGCCCTGGACGGCAGGGATGCGGAATTTGCTAATACAGCGGGTACCGATGAGACTGGCCGGTACATAAGCCGGTACCATCGGGATTCAGGCATAATAGCCTTAAGCTCCTTTGATGCATATAACGAGGTTCTGGAAGGGGCAAGCGGGACCATGAGTATTGCCAATCCTGTTTGGCGGGATGCCAGGGGTTCCACGGTTCTGGTGGTGGATGTCACGGTCCCCATAGTATCATCCCGGGGTGAACTGGTTGGGCTTGTGGGGGTGAATATTGATATCAGCGCCATGCAGGACATAGTCCTGGGGATAAAACCGTATGGTACGGGAATAGCAACGGTCTATTCCAATGACGGGACCGTGGCGGCCCACAATATCCCTGCACGGACCGGCCTGCATATGATAGAAACCGATGCTCCCCTTTTCAAGGACTATACCTACCCGGCGCTGGAGTGTATACAACAGGGAAAGTCCCTCACCTTCCAGGAATATTCCCCCGCCCTGGATGTTGATCTCCAGATTATCATTGAGCCCTTTACGGTTTCCCAAACCACCACTCCCTGGTCTGTAATGATAGCCATTCCCATGGATAAGGTGCTGGAAGATATACGGGCATTGACCTTTTTCACCATCATGTTGTCTCTGGCCGCCATGATCGCCACCGGGGTAATTATATTTTTTGTGGTCGGCAGGATAGCAAAACCTATCGTTAATGTGTCCCGTACCCTTAAGGATATCTCCGAAGGAGAAGGGGATTTGACTAAACAGATTACCATCAAGTCTAAGGATGAAATCGGCGATCTGGCCCGTTACTTTAACATGACCTTGGAAAAAATAAAAGAACTGGTGATCACCATCAAAAAACAGGCGGTGGCCCTCTTCAATATCGGTAACGACCTCTCTTCAAACATGACGGAAACTGCGGCGGCGATTAACCAGATCACCGCCAATATCCAGAGCATCAAAGGCCGAATCATCAACCAATCCGCATCGGTGACTGAAACAAATGCGACCATGGAACAGATCCTTATCAATATTAACAAACTCAACGAACTCATTGAACAGCAGTCTGTCAATGTATCCCAGTCATCTTCTTCCATTGAACAAATGCTCGCCAATATTCAATCGGTTACCCAGACTCTGGTAAAAAACGCAGACAATGTACGGGATTTGGCCAACGCTTCGGAGATCGGTCATTCCGGTCTCCAGGGGGTAGCCGCGGATATCCAGGAAATCGCCCGGGAATCGGAGGGGCTGCTGGAGATCAACGATGTGATGAAAAATATTGCCAGTCAGACCAACCTCCTTTCCATGAATGCTGCCATTGAAGCTGCCCACGCCGGGGAAGCGGGCATGGGTTTTGCGGTGGTGGCCGATGAAATACGCAAACTTGCCGAATCTTCGGGGGTACAGTCTAAAACCATTTCCGAGATACTGAAGAAAATAAAAGATGCTATCGATAAGATCACCAAATCCACCGACGGGGTACTCAATAAGTTTGAAGCCATTGACTCGGGGGTTAAAACCGTTTCGGATCAGGAAGAGAATATACGCAGTGCCATGGAAGAGCAGAACACCGGGAGTCAGCAGATCCTGGAGGCCGTAAGCCAGCTGAATAATATAACCCAGATGGTCAAGAGCGGTTCCATGGAGATGCTTGAGGGGAGTAAAGAGGTTATCCAGGAGAGCAAAAACCTGGAGATGGTTACCCAGGAGATCACCGATGGGATGAACGAGATGGCCACCGGGGCGGAGGAGATCAATGTGGCGGTAAGCGAGGTGAACAATATCAGCGGTGAAAACAAGGAAAACATCGACATACTGGTCAAGGAGGTTTCCCGGTTTAAGGTTGAGTAATTACAGTACTGGGGAAACCTAAAAAACTCCGCTGTCTTACGACTTTATATAGCTTATTTTGCTTAAATCGATATCGTGGGGTTTGCCCGTATCGGCGGTATAGCCTACCGCTACGGCTGTGCCGTATTCGTAACCGTCAGGGAAGCCAAGCTTGGCTTTCCAGTAAGCGGCGGTTTCGGGGGCATTGAATGCGACTCCCGGAAGGCCCAGGATGATATTGCCGAGTCCAAGGGAGGTCGCGGCGATGGCGATATTTTCAGCGGCAATACCTACATCAATATTGGCGCCGTTCTTCACCGCAAGAAAAAAAACAGTGGAAGCGCCATAAAAAATCTTATTGTTGCGCTGCTTATTACGGTTCACCACTGCTTCATTGCCGGCTTTCACAAAATAGTCAACCGCCGCCTTTTCCAGTTCCAGGAGCAATGCCGTGTCCTGTACTACAATCACGTTGACCGGTTGGGAGTTGCTGCCCGAGGGAGCGGCCAAAGCTGCTTTTGCAAGGTTCGCCACAGTTTCATCTTCCACCCTTTGACTCGTATAAGAACGGCTGGACCTTCTGGTAAAAATTGCCTCAAACGTAGAATTTGCCATCTAACACCTTCCTTTACTATCTTGCTAGTTTTAATATATCAAATTTTTCATATAATGTATATAGTTTCCATAGGAATACTAGGTATTTTTTGAATTTGTTCCTTATGCCATACAGCTTGGGTCGCCCCCTCTTGCCAGTGTTTAAGGGGAAATGCTACACTAATCCCCGATATTGGAGCGGTGTCCGAGTGGCCGAAGGAGATGGTTTCGAAAACCATTGAACTCGCGAGGGTTCCGGGGGTTCGAATCCCCCCTGCTCCGAAGAAGCAGGGGGGATTCGAACCCCCGGTTTCGGAATTGCTGCGCGATTGTTACATGTTTCTAGTTTGGAGAGGTGTCCGAGTGGTCGAAGGTGCACGCTTGGAAAGCGTGTGTGCTTGAAAGAGTACCGGGGGTTCAAATCCCCCCCTCTCCGAAAAAGTATTTTCCCCCCAAACAAGATGGGGGATTTGAACCGGAGTTCCCGCCGACCGGAGGGAGGAAAAGGCGGCATGGATGCCGCCGTCAGGGGACGTAGGCGGTCGTAGGG
>NZ_AEEA01000132.1 GCF_000297095.1 Treponema primitia ZAS-1
GGAGAAAGAAGGATGAGGCAGAAAATCCCCGCCATAGGCCGGTAGTTCATAGCGGCCCCCAGAGGGAGAGTAAACTGTCTGAAAAGGCGGAAAAGGTATATCCTCGGACCAGAAGTCCGTGTAAACCTATGCGCCCCTGCGGGCCGATAGGAAGGATTGTATGGGCGCTAACGCGCCCGGCGTCATCGGGGGGGGGGGGGGGGGGGGCTAATTCGTTGCTATATAAATAATTATGCTCATTTACCAGCACAAAATACCTCATTTTAGTAGAATCTATAGATAGTATACACCAGTTTATTATAAAAACCTATATAAAACTACCTATTCTAGTAAAAAACCCAAACCCAGAAAGTAAAAAAAAGGCGCCCGGCGTCGTTTGAAAGCTGTGGTCCGGGGGGGAAAGTCCCGGTTGTAATCCGGGCCGCACTCCCCAATATCAATAAGCTGCATACCCATATTTTACGCCCCCCTCCCCCCGGGCCGGTTTGCCAAAGAGCCCAAAAGGTGACACCCAATTTGCGTAGTGTCCCAACGAATATATGCTGATAAAGTAGGGCTGATGTTTTTTCCTGCGATAGCCGTTGCCGTGAAATATATAAAATGGTACGGTATAATAAATTATGAAGAAAGGAATAATAAAGCAAATTTTAATAAACCTAATTCCATTATTTATTGGGATATCTCTATCTATCCCTATGGGTTTAACTAGATGGACCGGTTTTTTCTTTGTATTTATACCCATTGGATTAAGTATATCAATAGGGTTATTCATTGATTCAAATAATAAAATAAAAACGAGGACTCGGAAGAAAAATTAGTCTTTCATTGGTTGCATTGGATTTATTGGTATTTCTCGGAATAATGCAGCATGAAAATTTACAGATAGAGGAAACGGTATTTTATTTTGCATATTTTATAAATACTGGATTATTTACAAGGGTTTTAATACATTATGCTATTGCAAAAGTATTTGGCCCATTGATTTGGGGCAGGGGTTATTGTGGCTGGGGCTGTTATACAGCCGCATTGCTCGAATGGCTGCCAATAAAAGAGAATAAAACTATACCCAAAAAATATACATACATACGGATAATTGTTTTAATATTGTCATTATTAATTCCATTTATTTTCATAAGAAATGGTTATGATTATTTTAATAGACATATATTTTCTCCAATTTCTTCATCAGAAGCATTACCATTTCAACCGTATAAAATAGATCAATTCATATGGTTTCTTGCAGGAAATATAGTGTACTATATTATTGGAATAATACTTGCAATAACATTCAGGAAAAAACGTGCATTTTGTAAAATATGGTGCCCCGCTGCTTTAGTAATGAAACTTCAATCACGTGTTTCATTAATTAAAATGGCTCCAAGTGGAAATAAGTGTATAGAATGCGGAAATTGTAATACGGAATGTCCAATGGACATTGATGTAAGAAAGTATATTAAAAACGGAAAAAGAATTTTGTCGTCAGAATGTATTTTGTGTGGTAATTGTGTAAACATTTGTCCTGTAAAAGCCATTAAATAGTAAAAAACGTTTACCGTATGTGCCCCGCCATCCGTGGCGGGACGCAATTGGGTAATAGGGCAAAAAACTGCGTATAACCAATGTGCTGAAAAAGGAATATGCCAAGAAGAAAAAGGCGATGATTTATTCCGTCCAGTCTTCAAGTAAAAGGGTAGTGTCAATAATATTTCGCAAAATTGATTTGCAGCCATATAAATAAAATTAAGCCGTTGCCGAAACAGCGATTTCTTCCTGTTTCATGCTCATGTATTTCTTGTTCCCCCATTGGCCGCCAGCT
>NZ_AEEA01000133.1 GCF_000297095.1 Treponema primitia ZAS-1
ATAGCTGGTGGCCAATGGGGAAACAAGAAATACATGAGCATGAAACAGGAAGAAATCGCTGTTTCGGCAACGGCTTAATTTTATTTATATGGCTGCAAATCAATTTTGCGAAATATTATTGACACTACCCCCACGCCTCCACTCCGCCACATTCCCGCCCGCCCCATGGCGGTCAGGAACGTCGTAAACCTATCACGTTATGCGACGTACCGCATTTTTATACTATTTTTCCTTTGAGTATCTTTCGTAAAATTTTATTAATTCTTCTTTTTTGATTTCGCCTTTTGCCACGTTCAAAATTTTATTATACAGCATTTCGTCTTTACAATTTAATGTATATTCGTTTATGTCTAAAAATACTAACGAACTTGCCAATGCAGTTCTTTTATTTCCGTCAATAAATGGATGATTTTGGCATATATGAAACGCATAAGTTGCCGCCATTGCGGGTATCGTTTTATGTAAATATTCTCCGTCGAAACTTGATTGCGGCATATATATCGCGGAACTTAATAAATTTATATCTCTAACCCCATATGTCCCGCCATAGTTTCTAATTTGGTCTTCCAATATAAATAATATTTCCGATAAAGTCAAAAAATGTATCATTTATTCGCCAAGCCGTTTTAACACATTTCCGTATTTTTTGTTTATTCTTCCCAGTGATTCCATAATGTTATTTTCTTGCGTATTTTCAATCGTGGGAGAAAGTATTAAATTTTTGCCGTCGGTACTTAATTCAAAAGTTGTTTCATTGGTTATATTCAACATTTCCAAGATAGGCTTATCAATAACCAAAGCAACGCTATTCCCATGTTGTATGAGTCTTTTAACCATATAATTTACCCTCCAATGAAATTTTCCAACCGATTGTATATTTTTTTATACAACATCCTGTTTATATTGTATACACAATATATGTACTTGTCAACTACTTTTTTTAATATTTTACAAACCAGGTTTGCGGTATGTCGCATAACGTTCCGGCTGTATATGAAGTTTTTTATCGCGCCACAAAAAATTTGTCGAAGTGAGCCGTGGGAATGGAGCGTAGCGGAATGACCTAGGCGAACGGAGACCGAGGGGCTTTAGCCCCGAAGCATATACAGACCTGTTATACGAAGTACCCCCGTACTTTTTCAAATTATCTTTTCAAAATCTATATTTCTATAATATTTACTCTCTTTACTTATTTTTAATTCTTCTATGTCAAATATTTTATTCCCAATATTTTTCTTTATAATATTTTCAAATTGTGGTTTTAATGATTTTAAGTCTTTTGTAATAATTTCAAATACTATTACTAAGTCAATTCCAACATAGTCATGTACAACTCTATTCCGAAAGTCTTTAATTTGCTGCCATTCTATTTTGGGAAATTCCTGTTTTAATGTATTGCTTATTTTTGAAGCATTTTCACCGATATTTGCCAATAATGTCAATGAAGCATTTAAATTTAATTGTTCATTAAGTTCAAATAATTCCTCGGCGTCTTTTACCGTTTCTGTATATTTCCATATTTTCCCAATGTATTCCAGAATATTCAGAAGGTACAACAGATCATTTTTTTCATTGGGTAACATATTTCATATCCTTCTGTGCTCGGTATAAAACGATCGGATTTGCATATTTTTTTATCATAATATCAACTTCTTTTTCAGTTATTTTTTCCAGATCCTTTTTTAAATTAATTAAATTATTGACATTGTAATTTTCTACATCAATGTAAAAATCTATATCATTGGCTTTTTCACCACGAGCAAATGATCCAAAAACACCAATTTTTTCTAAATTGTATTTTTTGAGTATATTTTCGCCTTTTAAAGCCTTTTCTAAGGCAGTTATAGTCTGTATATTCATGTTAATTATTATACAATATTTTAAAGTATCTTACAAGTCCTTTTTGTTTAAATTGTCGACCAATTTAGGGGGTATTTCGTATAACGTTTCGGTTGTTTATGACGTTTTTGCAAGCCCGATAAAGGAACGCGAAGCGTTCCAGGGCTTGCAAAAATGTGGCGGAGAAAAAACGCACAAAGGCCGTAAGGCCGACTGCGGTTTTTCGTAGCCCGAGCCCCGTAGGGG
>NZ_AEEA01000134.1 GCF_000297095.1 Treponema primitia ZAS-1
TGGTTTCTCTTTCCCATACGGGCGCTTCTATCAGCCCGGACCCCACAATGCCACAGAATTACACAAGCCCGGTACTATATACTGTTACGGCGGAAGATGGTTCATCCCAACCCTATACGGTAACCGTTACCGGAATCGCAGCGGACCAGTGGGCACGGACGGTAACGGCGGGAGCAGACTCATCTTACTTTACCTCCATCGCGGTAGACGGGAGCGGGAATGTGTATGCCGCAGGATACCAGCAGGGGACAGGGACCTTTACCTACGGGACCGGCGTAAACGTTACGGGGACTGCTATCAGCTCCAATGTGGTCCTGGTTAAGTATAATGCC
>NZ_AEEA01000135.1 GCF_000297095.1 Treponema primitia ZAS-1
GCCCCGGTTACCCGGCGCTTCGCTTAGTTTCGTCTCTCTCCCCTTCCCTATATTGCCAAAGAACATGGGCTGAAATCCGCTTTTAGGCGGCTTTTTACCCTTTCACTACCCTTTTAAGGCGGTGAGGCAGACAATACTACATTTGTCCGCTTTTTGTCAAGACCTTCAACTTCAATTAATACATATAAAACGCTAATTTTGTGAAAATCCAAATTACGCTTTTTTATTGAAAACCTTTCAGAATTCATCAAACATTTGATAAATAATCTGCGGTAAAAACCTTAAAAATCATCCAGACAATTTACAAAGAACAACCTCATTTACAAGAGCGAATAAGAGAATATCACCCTTTGAAAATAAGTGCAAGCCCTTTTTTTAAATTTTTTATTTTTTTCATTTAAATTTTCACGAGCGTTTAAATCCTCCTCGTCCCGCCGGAGGGGGGATTTAAACGCTCTGCGATAGATTTTGAGGAGTTACCGGGAAACCTGCTCGGCTTTTTGGCGTACCCATTCAAGACGATCAAAGGGAATGCCCTGGGGTATGGTGCAATCGGCCCCGATAATAATCCCCTTTTTCCCGGACGCTTTGATAAGCTTTTCGGTAAAATCCTCAATTTCGGACTTTGTCCCTACCTCTATCAAGGAACCTGGGGAGTTGGCAAAACCGCCGATCACGGCGCTGCCCCCGAAGAGCTTCTTCCCCTCCGAGAGGCTGATGCCATCCTCGTTCACCGCCCAGTTATAGGCTGCGGCCTTATAATCCTTCCAGGCATTCAGGTGATTTTTAACGCCCTTAAAGCCGCAAATATGCAGCACATTGTTTCCCCCGGCCTTGTTCGCCGCATCCAATACTATTTTATCAGAGGGGGTGACATACCGGCGGTACTCATCGTCTGAAATTTGGGCAATATCCGGGTTCTGTACGCTCAAATAGATACCATCCGCCTTGGCTTCTTTGATTACCCGCTCGGACAGGGCGGCCAATCCCCGGGCAACACGGATGAGGGTATCCCCTACTAATTGGGGTTCCGTTTTCAGGGTTTTTACCAGTTTTTCAACCCCAAGCAGCGATTTCAGGGTAGTAAAGGGGGAAAAGATATTATAAATATAGAAGGTATCCGCTTGCAGGGCGGTTACCTTTTTCACCAGGTCTACCTGCTGCTGTATCCAGCGGTGGGAAGGGTCGATGGGCTGTAACTGGCCCAGATCCGCAATATTTTGGGTGGATTCGCCCCCGCTGGTGGGATATCCGAAAAAGCCATCGCTCATTACCTTGACAAAATCGGGGTGAAACTGGTCGATAAAACGCTTATGACCGGCAACATTGCGATCCGCGATTTGAGGGTCGGCTAGGCCCTTATATAAATCATCCTCCGGGAGAAAATGGAACCAAAAACCCACGGGGATCCGCTCAACTTCTTCATTGTTCAATGCCTTCAGTACTAACTCTTTTTTGGTCATACTATATCTCCTTTTCACATAGTATCCGTTCCGACAATAAGGGTCTACCCTACAAACACCATCGGTATACTATAGATAATCGAAAAACACCGGGTCAATTCGGTTCCCGGACTCCCAGGAGTAAACGATCGCCGTCAAAGCGGTTTTCCTATTTGACATGCAGGCTTTTACCGGCATAAACGCCGGAAAGCCGCTGCTCATCCTTGATGACCAGCTTACCTCCCACAAAGACCAGTTTTACCCCCTGGGGCGGCGCATCGGGATTACCGAAACCGGGAAAGTCCGCGGCCTCCCGGAGCCGTTCCCAATCCAGTACTACCAGGTCCGCATCAGCGCCCTCCGCAAGACGGCCCTTTTGGGCTAGACCCAGAGCCCGGGCGGGTATCAAGGTACAACGCCGCAGGGCTTCCAGGAGCGATAACTGCCCCCGTTCCTTTACCAGGACCCGAAGAAAACGGGGGAAGGTGGCAGCGCTCTGGGGATGGCCCTGACCGGGAGGATTCTCCCCTGAATCGGTGGAAACCATCACGTCATCCAGGGAATAGGCGGTAAAAATATCATCCGGCGTACCGGCATCGTAGATCAAACTATCCCCCGGGGAATCCCGGCGTATTTCCCGGTATTTTTCCAGGTCCAGGAATTGCCCGGCATACTTACCCGTTCCGGCCCGCAGCCGATCAAAGGACATTCCCCATTCAAAGAAAACTTTCTCGTCAAAGACCGGCGTACCGGCCCCGGTAGCAAAGGCGGTATACACACCGCTGTCCGCCCATACATCGGCGCCCCGTTGACGGTAGGTATTAATAAGTTCTATGGCCCGCTTCAAACCGTCTCCGGTAAACATATATACAAGATGGGATATTATAACCCGGGCGCCGGTCCGGGGGGCAATTTCCAACGCTTCCCGCAGGGAATCGACATCGTTCAGCTTCGTCAGGCGGGTATGAATGGAAATGAGCCGTTGGGCATCCGCCGCTAGTTGGGCCAGTTCCAAAACCTCCTCCGGCGGAGAACCGGGTACGTATTCCAGACCAAAGGAGAGCCCATAGGCGCCTTCGGCAAAGGCCTTCTTCGCCAGTTCCTTCATTATAATGAGCTGATCCCGGGAAGAGGGGGCATACACATTATCCTGACCCGCCGCCGCCCGCAGGCTGGAATGGCCCACCTGTTCCGCCTGATGTATGGGAAATCCCGTTTCCTCAAATTCGGCGAAGAAGCGGGAGAAATCCACGGGACTGATACCGCAGTTCCCGCTGAGAACCGTGGTGATCCCCTGGGCCAGCAGCTTTTCTGCGCAGACCAGATGGTTGTCCGTATGGGAATGTACATCAATAAAACCCGGCGTCAGGTAACCCCCGGCGGCGTCCACCACCTGCCCGGCCTGTGGCAGGACAGCGGACGCCGGGTATAAACCGGCTATACGGCCCCCGGCGATCCCGAGGCTTCCGATAAAATCCTTTCCGCTTTCAGGGTCCAGTATCCGGGCATTCGTAATGAGATAATCCGGAATCAGTCAGTTACCCCCGGGTCTCTCCCCTGGTTTTTTCTGTTTTGCAGTTCCGTCTCCCGCTTTTCGATGGCTGCCTTTACGACGGCAATTTCCGACAGTATTGCCCCTACCGCCATATCGTCCCGGGAAACGCTTTGGGCGTTCTTTTCGGTGAAACTACTGTACAGCTCCGCCCCAAGACGGCCTATGAGTTTCTTAGCCTGCCCTTCAAGCTGTTTGATTTCCACCTTGAGGACCCCGATTTCCCCCAGCTCCTGGGCCTTAGCCCCGGCTTTGGCGGCAAATTCCTTGGAAGCCTCCAGGCCCCGGCTGCCCCAATCCTGGGCTTTCTCCCCGGCTTTGGCGGCAAACTCCTTAGATACCACGGCTCCCTGTTCCAGGAGCTCCCTCATACGATCTCCAAATGTCATATCGTCCTCCACTATATTGATGGTTTAAATATACACCTTTTTGCCCAGAACCGGGAATTCTGATCATTTCCTTTGGATACCGATTATGGTCAGATCATCGTACTGCTCATCCTCTTTAACCTGGGTGTAGTACATGTACGCTTCGTTACCGGGATTTTCCCGGGTTTGGGAACAGTACTCGCGGTACTGACGGAAATGCAGTTTAAGAAAACTGTCGATCTTTTTGTCCACCAGAACCCGGGAGTCTTCACCAGCCCGGGGGTCACGGTAGAGGCGGAACATCTTTTCTACCGAGACCATGGCCATGATGGTTTCTTCCACGGCGCCATGACAGGTGGTGAAGTCGAAGTGTAATTCTCTTTCGCCTTCGGGGTTATGGTACTTGTAGAGGGTGTAGACCTGCCTGTTCATCACCGCATTGATGATGGCCTCCACACGGTCGGCGCCCATCTCCTCATCGGCCTGACCTACCACGTGGTTGGCGTGGGGAGTGTCGATGCGGGCGTTGCCTCCGTCCTCCGGCGCGCCGGTACAGAGAATCTCCTTGAAGGCGGAGTCCCGGAACTTACGCTTGGCTTCCTCGATACCGTCGGTGTAGAGCAGGAGCATATCCCCCTTGTCGATGGTGAGGGTTTGTACCTGGTAGCCGCCCTTGGACTCTACCATAAAATTGGGCAGTACACCGGTGGCGGGGCTCTGGGGCAGGGTTAGGGTTTTCATCCTTTTTTCCGAGGAATCGTATAGGTGAACGATGTTGTCACCGGCGTTGCAGAAACGGATGATGCCGGTTTCGGAATCGAAGAGGGCCAGGGTGAAGGCGGCGAAACGGCCCTTGAAACCCAGGGTCTCAATAAAGTCGTTGATCTGGTAGACCACCTCCTCGATATGCATACCCTTTTGGGTGGGCTTCCAGGTCTTAAAATAGTTGAGGAACATGGTGGCCACCTGGATCATGATCAGCGCCGCGGGGATTCCCTTACCGGCCACATCACATTTGATGATGGCAAAGTAGCGGCCGTCCAGATCCTGGTAATCGAAGTAATCCCCGGACACGCCCTTGGCCCCTTCGTAGTAACCGAAAAACTGGGCGTTTTTGGTGTCCTTAAACCCCGAGCTGAGTTTATTCCCCTCCCGGTCAATTTCCAGGGGGATGAATTTCTTCTGCACCTCCTTACCGATGGTGAGATCCTCCGAAGCCTTGGCGGCTTTGACCAGACCGTGGGTCATGTCGTTGATGGTGTTCCCCAGTACGGCAATCTCGTCCCGGGTCTTGATATCAATTTCAACGCCCTCAAGCTTGGCTTTGTCCTCCGTATCCCGGATGCGTTCCACATGGAATACCAGTCTTTTTATGGGCCTGATGATCAGGGCGGAAAGGGCCAGGGCGCCCACCGCGCCGATGATGATGGCCGTCAGGGCGACTATCAGCAGGACCCGGAGGAGGGAACGCTGCCCCTGGGCAATCTGGGCGATGATGGAATCGATGGACACTTCCAGCCGGATAAGGCCCCGGAGGTACACATCCTCCGAGCCCTGGCGGAACATGACCGGCTTATAGAAGATAAAGGAGGTACCCGCCTTTTTATCCACCCGCAGGGTAGAGAAGGCCGGTTCGGAGCGGATCTCCCGGGCTATGTCGGTGAGCCGTTCGGTGAGCTGTTTTTCCAGGCCCGGGGTAGTTTCCTGAATGCTCTCCAGGCGCTGGATACTTTCCTGGTCGGTACGCAGGGCTAGGGAAACCCCTTCCTGGTTCAGGCTGGCAATACTGGCGGCCAAATCCCCCACCTCCCTGCGGGCCTGGTTGTTCAGCTCATCGGCAAGTTCCTCAATCCGCGGACTTAAGAGATCCTCCAGGCGGGAGATCCCGGGCTCAAGATCCGCCGTATCGATCTTGGTGAGGATGTCCGGGTCGTTGGTTGCCCAGATATGATCCGTAAAGAGGGTGGAGGTGGCGCCGAAACCGGTGATGGTTACGTACCGGGCTTCCGGGAGGGCGGATGCCTGGGCGGGGAGGTAGCTTAACTCCAGGACCGCGCTGCTCCGGGAGGGCAGATACGCCCGGGCGCTGGAGGCAAGGCCTTCCATTAACACGGCGGAACGGTCCCAAAGGCCCTGGAGCAGGGTCTCTTCCTGGGTGCGGGTCATGAGGGCGTACAGGGGGCCCGAGACCATGCCCACCACCAGGAGTACCAGGGCAATGGTAAAACCCGCAAGTTTAATCCGCAAACCCACTCCGCGTTTATTGATTTTTTTCAGCCGTTTTTTCTTTTCCAAGGGCATAAGATCTCCTGTAATGAGCGCAACCGTTTCAAGTTTTATCGCCGCAGTATCCGCCAAGACCGAGGCAATGCCCCGTATGGAAGCTACCATTCCAATTCCGCACAGTAATACTATTCCAATGATGATCCAGATAATTATATCGAACCGGTAACGCCTTTCCGCCCGCACGTTCCAGGAAGGCTCCCAGGTTTGGGAGAAATCACCAAACTTAGCGGTTCCCATTTCGTCCACAGAAATCAACCGGTTCCCCAGGGCGATTCCCCGCAGGGGATGCTCCACACCGATCAGGAAGCTGCCTTCGTCAATATCATCGATCCGCAGGCCGGTGATTTCCCGGTCCGAGTTTATCCTGAAATCGCCGCGATCCAGGAAATATTCCCGGTCATAGGGAGGCCGGCCGTCCTGGTCCAGGAAAATCCGCTCTACGGCGCCGCCGTCAAGGAAACCCCTGCCGACAATGCGAACCGAAAGTATACCCTGTTCATCCTGACCGGCGTCCACCATGGTAATAAAGGTGTGGGGGATGTATTTGTTCATCCGGAAATAGGCGCTGGAGGCGGGGCCGATATTACCGACTTCGTCGATGGCGAACACCGAAAAGCGCCATACCCCGTTATCTTCGTTTGAAAAAGAGACGGCAGTATCCGCCCCCATGATCCGCGGGGTGGGCGCCGGAACGGGCCGCAGGCTGAATAGTTCTTCTGCGGCCGCAGCAAAGGTTTCGTCATCCATCGGGGTGGATTCACCCTGGGTGAATCCACCCAGGGGAGCCATGTACTCCATGGTCCAGGTATAGCCTGCCACATCCGAGGCCGGGGGCGGGTTCCACTGAACAGAAAAACTGTTGGAGCTGAGGAAGCCCTCTTCGTCAAGGGACGGCTGGATGACATTGGCCGCCGGCGGGGGGGTAGTATCCCGGATATACTCAATCGTCGAAGGGGCGGACCAGTTACCCGCGTAATCCTGGGCGGTGACGGAAAAATACCAGCTCCCATCCTCGTCGGCGATGAGTTCCCGCCCGGTGGTTCCCACATAGACGAGCAGCTCCCTGGGGGGGACATCCTCGGGGGATTTGCTCCAGCTGTAGGAAAAGCCCCGGATCCCCGAAGGATCCGGGGGAACATTCCAGGAAAGGCGGACCCGTTCAGCCCTGGTACGCCGGGAAGGAACAAAATTTTCCGCCGCAAGCCGGGGGGATGCGGTCGTAGTATCCGGGGCCAGGGAGTAGATACGGTTTTGCCCCCGGACCCGGGTCTGCCAGAATACCAGCAGATCGTTGCCGTCCACCACCGGACGGGCGAAGGAGGCTTCCCCGGTGGCGCCGGAAAGGTCGTAGTTCTCCCAGTTTGTTCCCCAGCGCTGGGCCAGGAACACCCGGTTCCCGCCGCGGCGGCTGTCGAACCACACCACCGTGGTTTCGCCCCGGAAATAAAACGTTATAGGGTTATTGCAATAGGCATTTTCGCTGTTTATCCGTTCAGGGTTGATGATATTCCCCGCGCTGTCCAGGGATGCGCCGTAAATCTGCGGGTTAGCGGAACTGTAATGCCGTTCCCATACCAGAAAGAGCCGATTGTCCTGGACCGAAAGGTAGGGGCGCTGGTTATCAAAACGTTCCGGACTAGCATCGCTGTTCGAATAGGGATCCCGGAAACCGGTAATCCGCCGGGCGGCGGTCCAGGTGTTGCCGCCATCGGTACTGGTTTTAAGGTAGAGCTGAAAGGTGGGGGCAACATCGACGCTGCCCACAAAGGATTGAAAAACCACATAATCGGTCCCGTTTAGACCCGCATGGGTGGGGAGAAAATTCAGCTGCATGGCGGTATCCATCACAAAGGGCTCAAAGGGGGTCCAGGTGATACCATCATCGGAACGGGCGTAAAAAATAGAAAGCGACTGGGCGATGCCCCGGGTTACAAAGAGGAGATACCCCCCGCCGACCCTGGCATAAATCCGGGGGGCCACGGAACCTTCGGCGCCGTTGTTGAGCCGGACCCTTCTGAAGCTTTCTCCCCGATCTCCTGAGATGAGGATTTCCGTCTCCGAGGCGGAGGCAGCGGCGGCCAGGATTATCCGGCCCCGGAAATCCACCGCAGCGCTGAGTATGGCGGGCTCGGCGCCGGAATAGGTATAGGGACCGCCCACAGCGGGGTACATACGCCAGGGGTTTCCGGTCCGCTTAACCGCCAGGGAGATGGTGATTTGCCCGTCCCCGCCCCCTTCAACAGGACCGGGGTGATTTTCCTGCCAAGCTAAAATGGAAAGACCGTTGTTAAAGGCCGATACGGGAAAATCCGCCTCCTGGGGAATAAAGAAATCCGGCTGTTCCCAGAAAAATTCGGAAAGCGCAGAAAGAGAAGCGGCGCAGCTAAGAAAAAAAAGCAGTATTGCTATACGTTTCATAGGAGGGACTCGATTCTTCGCTGTAAATCCTGGATACGGGTCGAATTACGGTTCCGGGGATCCTGCAAAAGCTGCTGCACAATGGTCATGGCCGCCAGGGTATTACCCTGCTGCAAGGCCTGGACCGCCCGCTGGTACTCCCGCTCCACGGTGCTGCTTAAAATCACCGAACCACCCCCGCCTAACTCGGCTTGAATCCTATCCTTTAGGGCCATGGCCTGGCTGTTGGAGGGGTTTAATACCAGGGCCTGATTCAGCTGTTCCAAGGCTATGGGAAACTGGGTCCGCACATTCCGGTCTATGATGGACCGGGCGGCGGTGGTAAGCTCGGTGGATCGGGCAAGGGATCGTACATCAGGCGGGGCGGGGCGGTACCCCATATCGATCTCCGCCTGGGCCACCATGTTCCGGATCCCCGGATACGTCGGGTTGATTTCCGCCAGGTTCTGAAGATCCGCAAAGCTTTCCACGGATCCACGCTTCGTACCGGATACGGCTTCGGTGAGCCGGCGCTGGAAGGATGCGGTGAAAGCGGCGGGATCCATCACCTGATCCATCCGCAGTTCCAGAAGACTTGCCTCCTGATTAACCGGGAACATGAGCCGAACTTCCCGGGTTTTCCGCCGGGCATCTACAAACTTAGCCATACCCTCCGAACGGCGGTTCTCGTTGATCAGCCGGATCCCATCGTCGTAGTTTTTCTTAGCGTCGCTGAGGAGCTGACTCATTTCGGCATACAGGGGGGCCGTAACGGGGATGCTCCGCCCTGCCCGCAGGGACATGGCGCCCCGGACCACCGTAAGCCAGTAGCTTACCTCCGGGTCATCCTCCACGTTGGTTCTCCGCCAGCGGGCCCTGGCCTGGACCAGGTAGTCTTCGGCCCGGTCAAAATTTCCGTCAAAATAGGTATCCCGGGCGGTGTTGACCAGGTTCCGTACCTCCCTGATTATGGCTTCGTTTTCCAGCCTGGTTATCTCGGTCCCAAGGGTAATGAGGTTGGTATCCCGGGTACGTCTGAGCTCGGCGGATTCCTGGATCGCCAGGGAAGCGTCGTACCGTTCCCCGGATCGCAGGACCTGATCCCGGGCTACGTCGAAGCTGCTCCGGCCCAGGGCGGTACGGGCTTCCTGGTAGAACCGGTCTCCGTCCAGGCGGAGTGCCTCGGCCTGGGCTGACTGGGTTTTGGCGGTCTCCGCCAGGGGTACGGTCCCGGTCCGGAGCGCCTCAAGCCGGGCCATCAGCATCCGGGCGTCGCGGAATAATCTATCTATCTGGGGGGCGGTAATAAACCGGGGAACTTCTTCATCGTACTTGGCAAGTAAGGCGTTCCCATCAATAAGCCCCTGGGCGCTGCCCTGATCAATCCGGCCAAAAAGGCTCAGCGCCTCCGTGGGGTACTTGGCAATATACTGCCCATCGGCGTTAGATACGGAGTACCCCACAAAAAGGCGGTTGGCCTCACTAAACTGGTTTTCCCAGATGGCTATTCGCTGCCGGAGGTCCCCGTTCCCAATGGTGTACTCCCTCACTGCGGAAGCCATTTCCAGGCTGAAGATATTCACATCCAGTTCGTTAAAAAGGGTAAGGGCGTTTTCCATTGAGGTGTAATGGACCTCCTCCCCGCTGAGCCTGGAACGATAACTCAGCAGGGTCTCCCCGGTCACATTCAACCGTTCCAGAACCGCTTCTACTTTGACCGCCAAATCGTGGTAGGTACTCCGCATATCCGCTTCCATGGCCATGGCATTCCGGGTACCCATGGCGCCCCGCTGCCAGGATTCCAGGGCTGTTGAGTTCATCGAAGATAAACGGCTGTACTGCTCCAGCAAGGGGCCGGTTTCCATCAGACTTGAGGATGCTATGCGCAAGGACACATACCGTAAATACTCATCCGCCTTGGCGGCGATCACCGCATTGCCAAAATATTCGTAGGTCTGCAAATTCTGTCCCTGGTAAAAACGGCCCCAATCATTTAAAAAGCCCAATGCCATGGTACAATAGGCGACAACCGATTCAAACTGCGCCCTGGCCTGGAAAAAATTCTTCCTTTCCAGGGCAGCGTAGGCGTTTTTGTAGGCCTGTTCCGTATTATTTGCCAGGACCCCATCAAATTGGGAGAGCACCGAAATCCAGAGACCCGCCACGGCGCCCAGCATACCTTCCTGAATATCCATACCTACCCGGCCGTGGACGATCCTGGACGTAAAGGAAAGGTAGTTACGATCCCCCAGGTTGGGGTCCGCCTCCCGGAAACGGGCTAATTGCTCATCAAAGTAATTCCCCACCCCGGCTATGTCGTTATTCAGAATGATGAGCTGCTCCATCAGCGGCGTAAGCCGGGTATAGAAATCCCGGAGCCGGGACAAACTATCCCCCCCGCCCTGGCCTCCAATACGATCAATACCGGCGATGGCGTTATTAAAGGGGGCAACAAGGCCGGAAAAGGTCCTTATGCTGGTCGTAAGCGTAACAAGGGAGCTGTTAACCCGGTTATTGATGGACTCCCCAAAGCCGGCGGCAAAAAATTCCGGCTGGTATATCACCAAACCGCCGGCATAGGCGTTGAGGGCCCCTATATAATCCCCCTGATCGAGGAGTTCCCGGGCTCGGACCATGATCTGCTCCAAGAGACGCCGGTTATAGCCGAACAGGGCGAGTTCCTTGACCTGGGTGATAAACTGCTGCACCATACCCTGGGCGGGCTCCACTTCCTCAAGCCGCCGGGTAAGGTCGAGAATCTTTTCCGAATTGTCAGGATCATTGGTCAGTACATCCAGAAGCTCCCCCGCCAGGGCATTGTAGCCCGCCCGGAGCAGGATAATCTTCCGGAGCCGCCTCTGGGCCTGGAAAAATTTTGCGGGGGTTTCTTCGGCGTATTCGGTTAGAATCCGAATAGCCTCGTCAAATTGCCGCTCCGCAATAAGTTTGTCCGCGGACTTTAAGCTGGCATCCCGCATTCCCTCCCCGTACAGGGATGGAACCAGGACCAGGACCAAAAGGGACAGAAAAAAGCCTAGCCATGGCTGTAGCGTCAGCGAAAAAATACGTTGAAGGCGCCGCACCAGCGGAGGGCTTGAAAATTTCACTACGGTATACCCACCTTCAATATCGGAATTCCGATAATTACAGTATAATAGTACTCTGGAATAATGTCTTGATCTGATATATATTATTACAAGGTATACATGAAAAAATGCGGAACCCCGCTGCTCAGTATGGTTTTTCTCATTTGCCTAGTAAATACCCTGGGAGCCATTGATTTTAGCGAAGATTCCTATGGTTCCATCACGGATTATCTGAAGGATATCTACGGTATTGACGACAATGCGGGACTAACTGCCTTCCCCGTGCTGAATGTCCCACTGGGGGGCAGGGCAGAGGGCATGGCCGGTTCTTTTTCCGCAGTTTCCGATGACATTTCCTTCCTCGAATGGAATCCCGCAGGGTCCTCCATGCTGGCAAAGACGGAATTGGCCCTTTTTCATAATAACTGGATCGCCGATACCAAGATTGAGGGGGCGGCCTTTGCATCCCGTCTGAAGGATTTTGGGTTTGCCGCCGGGGGTAAATGGCTTTACACCCCCTTTACGGAGTACAACATCTACGGGGAGCGGGCTTCCAAGGGCTATTATTCCGAGGCGGTGGGGGTACTCAACGGCTCCTATAACTTCCTTTCGGGGTATTACTTTACCGGTATTTCCCTGGGGATAAACCTTAAGGGGGCCTTCCGTTTTGTTCCGGACTATTCCGATGCCGATGACCAGGAAAACCACACGGGCAGCCTGATCTCCGGGTCCGGCGCTTCCCAGTCCGCTGCCATGGCCATGGCGGATATCGGCGTACTTACCCGTATCAATTTTCTGAAATTCTACAATTCCCGGGAAAGAAATCTTTCCTTTGCCCTGACAGCCCGTAATCTGGGCCCCCCGGCCTTGGACGACCCCCTGCCTACGGTGGCGGTGGCCGGCCTTTCCTGGAAACCCCTGCGGCCAATCCTGCTTTCCTTCGACTATTCCATCCCCATGAACCTGGTGAACCCCGACCTTTCGGAAAAGCCCTACTGGGCGGTGGGCTTATCCGCCCAGGTCACGGAATTCCTGTCCATGCGCGCCGGGCTCCTGACCAAATCCGGTAGTGTCCGGGTTACCGTGGGCAGCGCGGTGGAACTGAAAAAGTTTTCCATTGACCTAAACTATACCCTGGATCTCTTAACCCAATTTACTCCCATGAACCGTATCAGCCTGGGAGTACGGTTTAACCTGGGGGATCAGGGGAGAAAAGCCCGGGAAGAAGAGGCGGAGGCCCTGTACATACGGGGCTTAAGCGCCTATTCCCGGGGGGAAACCGTAGAAGCCCGGTATTATTGGGAAGAGACCCTGAAGGTCGACCCCCGGTTTGAGCCGGCCTCGGAGGGGATCTCCCTGATCATCCATTCCAAGGATCTGATGGATCGTATCGATGAAATGCAATCCCTGGGCTTCTAGTGCGGCGTATTGACATATATCCGTCTTTTTCCCATGATCACGTGATGATGGATGAGTTGTGGCCGAACCGGCCTTTCCTTGAAACTTTAACAACAACTGAATTGATACGACTTGCGGACAGCCAGGGGATAGACATACCTCCCGGATTAGACCGGACCATCATTATAGAGGAATTGCTGGAAACTACCGGCGATGATGAAAGCAGCAATAAAAAGGGTCCCCTCCCCCTAGCGGAAAAACGCCAGGGCGCAACGGCGCCCCTTCCTAAACAGTACAATATTAGTTACATAGAGGTTTTAATCCGTGATCCCCTCTGGGCCTTTGCATTCTGGGAGATCAATGCCCATGATAAGGGGGTCCACGAGAAGGCTTCGGATTTTGGCGGGTATCATCTCAGGGTCTCTCCGGTGAATATACCGGAACCCGAAGCTCCATCCACGGGAAGTACCGCAGGAGACAGTTCCTTTACCGTTCAGGTGGGAACCGAAGATTCCGCCTGGTACCTGGGGTTTCCTCCCTCGGGGGGAAGTTTCAAGGTGGAGCTTTGTGTTATAAGAAGGGACGAACCGATCATTTTAGCGGTTTCCAACTCCTTCAAGCTGCCTAAGCTGCTCAAACCATGGGAAAACAAAGGTCCTGCAACCGTAGATAACCCTCTGCTCCGCCTTTCGGGGATCGATGATTTTAAAATACTCCGCAATACCATCCGTTCATCCCGTCTTCCAAAACGCATCGGCGTAAACGCCGCCGGCGTCCAGGGGTAGCGGTTAATGAGTAATTGCCGGGTCATTTCTTTGGTATTGGACCTTCATAAGCCCTTTGTCAGGCATCCTGAAATAGATCAGGCCCAGGAAGAGCGGTGGTTTTTCGAGGCTCTTTCCGATACCTATCTGCCCCTGTTGCAGGTCTTTGACCGCCTGGATGCGGAGCATATCCCCTTCAAGATTGCCCTGTCCCTGTCTCCAACCCTCTGCCATATGCTGCGGGATGAATACCTCCTGGAACGGTACCTGAAATACGTGGACCGGCAGATTGAATTCGGCGTTCGGGAACTGGAAAGAACCGCCGGGGAAGATGAAATACACCGTCTGGCCCTGAATTTTTACAACCAGGCGGTGGATAAGCGGGTCCTTTTTACGGAACGTTACGAGGGGAACATCCTGCGGGGTTTCGATCATCACCAGCGGAAAGGCCGGGTGGAACTGCTAACCACCGCCGCTACCCATGCTTTTCTGCCCCTCTACTCGGACTATCCCGAGGCGATCCAGGCTCAGTTCGAGACCGCCATCGCCTCCCACCGTATTCTTTTCAGCAAGAATCCCCATGGGTTCTGGCTTCCGGAGCTCGGCTGGTCTCCGGAAATTGACCGGTACCTGCGGGCCTATAATTTCAGCTATACCATCGTGGATACCCATGGCCTCTGCTTTGAGGATCGCCCGGAATCCCGGGGGAGTTTCTATCCCGTCAAAACCCCCGCCGGGGTATTTATCCTGGCCAGGGATTTTTATGCCAGCCGGGAACTGGAGGCGGCCAAGATTGCCTGCCATATGGATCCCCTATACCGCGACTATCACCGGGATGCGGGGTTTGAACTTCCTACGGAGGCGCTCAGCTCCTTCCTGGAAGCCAACGGCGCCCGGAAAGCGACCGGGTATAAGTACTGGGCGGTGGGAAATAAACAAATCTATGATCCCCAAAAAGCGCTGGAAAAGGTGAAAGCCGCCGCCTCGTCCTTCCTGGATGCCCGTATTTCCCGGCTCAATTCCGCGGTGGAATACATGGACGGCTGCCCCATAAGCCTCTGCGCCTTTAACGCCGATCTCTTCGGCCGTTTCTGGTACGAGGGGCCGGCATTTATCGAAGCCCTGTACCGGGAGGGGGCGCATCGCGAGGGGCTTCAGTTTATGACCCCCGCGGAATACCTTTACAAACAGGACGCCTCCGGCTTCCGGACTGCCATGCCGGAGTTTTCGTCCTGGGGGGTCAACGGCTACGGGGAAATGTGGCTGGACGCCTCCAACGATTGGCTCTACCGCCACGCCCTGCGTTCCTTGGAACGGATGATAGAGCTGGCGGAACGTTTCCCCGACGATACGGGGCTCAAGGAACGGGCCCTGAACCAAGCTGCCCGGGAGATACTCCTGGTCCAGTGTTCCGACTGGCCGAAAATGCTCTACAAGCAGGAAAACACCGACTATGCCCGGAATCAGGCTGAGGCGGCGCTGCGGAATTTTACCACCATCTACGAATCCCTGGGGAGCAATTATATCAGCACCGAATGGCTTACCAGCCTGGAACGGCGCCACAATATCTTCCCCACCATCAATTACCGGGTTTTTCGCCATAAACGCTAATTACTTATACAGAAAGGAGTTATGATGAATCAAAATGCCAGCTCTTCCGCGAGCCGAAAAACAATCAGCGGAATCACCCTTATCGCCCTTTTTGCGGCCCTCACCGCAGCGGGGACCTTTATATCGATCCCCCTGCCCTTCTCCCCGATACCGGTGGTACTGCAGAACCTCTTTACCATCCTTGCCGGGCTGGTCCTGGGGCCCATAGGCGGAAGCCTTGCGGTGGCTCTGTATCTTTTAGCCGGAGCTCTGGGCGCGCCGGTATTCGCCGGGGCTTCCGGGGGCTTCGCCCGTTTTCTCGGTCCCACCGGGGGTTACCTCCTGGGTTACCTGCTTTCGGCCCTTATTGCGGGGCTCATCGCAGGCCGGCCCCGGACTACAAAACCAGCCCCTGGCTGGAAGATCATCCTGGCGACCATCCTGGGACTCCTTTCGGTCTATATTCCCGGCATACTCCGGCTTAAACAGCTTATGAACCTCAGCTGGCCCGAGGTCTTTATAGCAGGCGGCCTCCCCTTCCTGGCGGGAGACGCCGTAAAAGGAATTGTTGCGGCGGCCATCGCCCCCAGGCTGCGTCGAATTATCGCGGAACTGCTCTAGCATCGTTGATGAATCCCCTTTTCTCCATTTCCAATCTGGTCAAAACCTTTTCACCCGGGGGGGAAACCGGAGTACGTGCGCTCTCCGGGGTAAGTTTGGAGATCCGTGAGGGTGAATTCCTCCTGATCTCCGGGGCCAACGGTTCGGGAAAAACCGTTTTGATGCTGATCCTAGCGGGGCTCATGGATCCCGATGGGGGGGAACTCCTCTTCCGGGGACAAGCGCTCAACACCGCCATGGGCGAGCTTCGGCGGCATCTGGGCCTGGTTTTTCAGGATGCGGACGCCCAGATGGTTGGGGAAACCGTGGCGGAGGATATCGCCTTTGGGCCTAAAAACCTGGGGCTTTCCAAGGCCGAAGTTGAAGAGCGGGTACAAAACGCCCTGACAGCCCTGGGTCTGGAACATAAGCGGGACCGGCCCCCGCGAAACCTTTCGGGTGGTGAAAAACGGCGCCTTGCCGTGGCGGGTATCCTGGCCATGGGCTGCCAAACCATTATCATGGACGAACCCTTCGCCAACCTCGACTGGCCCGGGGTGGTCCAGGTGCTGGAAATAATCCGGCAGCTTAAACAGGAGGGCAAAACGGTGATCCTCCTGACCCACGAACTGGAGAAGGTCCTGGCCTTTGCGGACCGGCTGGTAATCCTCGACCGGGGAATCATCCGGGAAGACGGCAACCCCGCCGAAGTTCTGGACCGGCTGAAGGATGAATACGGCGTGCGGGACCCCCGGAAAAGCTACGCAACCGTGGCGGACTGCACATGGCTGTAAAACACCGGCCCATACGCCGGCCCGTCCCCTACGCGTACCGCCCGGGTAACAGCATACTCCACCGGCTTCCCGGGGGGCTCAAGCTCCTGGGCCTGTTCCTGGTATCCACCCTCAGCTTCATCTTCGGCCTCTCCGCCCTGGGATTGGGGACCCTCCTGGTAATAGCCGCTTCCCTGGCCGCGAAGATACGCCCCTGGGAACTGCTCCGGGGTATCCGCCCCCTCCTGGTAATGGCGCTCATGGTCGGGCTTTGCCGGTCCGTCGGCCTGGACCCGGAGCGGGAAAGCGTGGTTTTTCTCAACACCGAGGGCCTTGAGGCAAGCATTATCTTCGGCTGGGGGATCATCCTCGCCTTCTGCGCAGCATCCCTGTTTTTTTCCGTGACCACCATGACGGAAATCAAGGATTCCCTGGACCACCTGCATCTTAGGCGCCTCAGCCTGGGTATTTCCCTGATGCTGGGTTTCCTCCCCCGGTTCTTCACGGTCTGGGAAAGTGCGGAACTCGCCTACCGGGCCCGATGCGGGAAAAAAGGCCTTACCCAGCTTCTTACCCTAATCCCCCTGGTGATGGAAAGGATGATAGTAAGCGCCGGGGAAACCGCATCTGCCCTGGAATCCCGGGGGTGTTTGTTGTAAGGATCTTGCTCATTACTAGTTATCAATACTCTAAAGTTCAGAAGAAATACAAAGATTCAAACTTATGTAATCTCGCCTATGGACTTTACTTCATCTATTTGATTTAAAAAAAGATCCAATAGCAATATTTCAGTATCTTCTTTCTGATTTTCATAGAGACCCAATAAATGCGCATACGACTTATCTACAACTTCAATATAGATTTCAAATTTAAATTGGTGCAATATTGCAGCCTTAGTTCTACCACAATTTAGTTTTGCTAATTTCCCTGCTTGACTAATAGTAAGCCTTTTCGCCAACGCCGATTTTATTCTCTTGTAATGATCCCGTTTGAAATATTCAAACCAATCCACCGATAACTCGGTTTCATCTTTGGATCGGTTAAGCTTAGGATTTTTCTTTCGTAAAACAAATGCGGCTGAAAGAATTTTTCCATTATCAGCTATTTGATTGGGCCTACAGTAACGAACATAATTATGGCGATCCTCAAGCCTCATCATAATTTATCCTGGAATAAAACTGGTTAAATCTTTGCTGCCCTGTTCTTTAATATTCTGTAGGGTCGAAGTAACCGTAAAGGACATGCTATTGGTTTTTATTCCCTGAAATATGATTTTCTCCTGAATTACAGGGATAATTCTTACAATCCTACATTCTTTATAATTGTGCCATTCAACAATTACCTGACCGGAATTATCAATTCCGATAAAAGGCGGAATATCAAAGGACAGATACTGTAACACCTCCAAGGTGATAGTTTTTGTAAGTTTATAAATTTCTTCATCCTGGTCATCTTCCAAAGATCGATCAAGAAATTTGAACCTTTTATGTATCTCCTTCTGAAAAACATTTCCAGCCCTTAGAGATTTTTTTTTGGTATTTGCTATATCTTTATAAAAATGGAGATTATCTGAATTATTGAAAATAGAATTTACAACAACCGTGTTAGTTTTGTATAAAAAAAATCTTGTATAGTATTCCGGACTCTCTTCTCCCACCCCAAAATTTTCAATTCCCTGAAGAGATGCCTGATAAGGCACCGATTTTTCCTGTCGCGAAGATATCCTTTGACAAGAGGTAAAATCCATTCTTACTTAACCTTTGACTTTCTATGAAGCGTTTCTTTTTTCTCCTCTATTTTTTTAACTAAGCTCTCGATGTTTTCTGCCAACTCTTTAGCAACTCCGGCTTCTAATGCAAACGCCCCAACTATAATCTTGTCATCATCATACTCACCAGCATCAGCAAATTCTATGATTATAGTTTGCTCGCCAACCCAGCTTGCTCTAAAACCGCCCGGGAACAAGGTGGGTTCCACCTTTCTATACGTAGAACCCCTTTTCTTCCCCCGTACTGTCTGTAAGGGACTTGCGGGTTTCACGGAAACTACTTGTTTTTCTTCTTTTACCGCCCGTTTTCCCACTGACTTTTCCACAGGCATACTCAATACATCCTCTCGATTCACAGGTTACAACCAACATCCACTTATATTACAATATTGTGACAGAAAAGGAGAAAAGTCAAGGGCACTATGGGGCACGCATCCGCTGCGCCGCAACACCTCGTTTCTACGCCGGCTTCCCAGTCCTGGAACCGAAGATCCCCTTTCTACGGAAAAGATAAAAAAATATCTTGAAAATCCCGGCAATATATAGTATTTTATAAATAATTTATTTAGAGAGGTGTAATATGGCGTATAAGATCAGTGACGCGTGTGTGAACTGTGGATCCTGTGAAAGTGAATGTCCCTCGGAGGCCATCTCCGAAAAAGACAATTTCCGCTGGATCGATCCCGGCAAATGTGTAGATTGCGGTTCCTGTGCCGCAGCCTGTCCTACCGATGCAATTGCGGCTGAATAAGCGCGGATTCCGGTATAAAAGGCAAGGGGTAACCCTTGCCTTTTTTTTCGCCCAAACGGTTTCTATCATCTTCCTCCTCTCCGCCCCCCAGATTCCGGCCCAGGAGACGCCGCCTTTCCCGGAGATTTCCCGGCTGGATAGTTCCGATACGGCCTTTCGGCAGTACGCTGCGGATGTAGAAGCCGCCCGGCTGCGGATCCACAACCGGGAACGCACCGGAGAAGAGGCGGAGTCCCTGGCAGGGGTACTTACGGTATACGCCTACAACCCCGGACCCAGGGACGACGCCTTTACCCTGGCGGCCCGCTGCAATATCCCCTACGCAGCCCTGGCCACCCTCAACCACATACCCCACCCGGATAGCTTTATCGGGGCGCCGACCCTGCTCCTCCCTTCCATGTACGGTATCTTCATACCCGAAAAGCCCGAAACGGACCTGGAATTGCTGCTCTTTACCGGAAGGGCTCAAGAGGAGGGGATTCCCATCACGGTAACCAGAAACAACGGAACCGAGCGTTTCCTCTTTATCCCCGGAGCGGATTTTTCCCCCACCGAGCGGGCCTTTTTTCTGAACACCGGTTTCCGCTACCCCCTGCGGACCTACCGGCTCAGCAGCCCCTTCGGCCCCCGGGTAAACCCCGTTACGGGCAATTTCAGGGTACACCAGGGGCTGGATTTGGCAGCCCCCGAAGGAACCGAGGTATACGCCGCCCGGGATGGGGAGGTGATCGAAATGGATACGGACCCCATTTACGGTAACTATATTATTATCCGTCATGGGGAAACCTGGGCCAGCCTCTATGGGCATCTATCAAAATTTGAAGTAGCCTTGCGAAGTCACGTCCGATCCGGTACTCTTATAGGAAGAGTCGGTTCAACCGGTCAGTCAACAGGACCTCATCTGCACTTTGAATTGCGGCAAAATGGGAGAGCTCAGGATCCCGGGAGACTGTTATTTACAAAATGATACGCCCATGGCGGGCATTTCTGTACCTTTTCCTACTCACCCATCCCGGCGGCGTGGAGTCGCTTAGGGCGGAACCTCTGCACATATCGAACGCCGGAAACATCCTGGTGTCCCTGGATAAGCCCGGGGGCGATTCCGTAAGCCTTTCGTATACCGATTCGGTGGTCATTACCCTGAACGGGGAGATCCGCTTTTTTAGGGGCATTGAGCTGGAGCTCATCGTACCCCAGGCCTATATGGCCCACCGGGGAAGCCTGGCCCTGGCGCTCTACGCAAATCTTGACCGGACGCCCGAGACCGGGACAGCGGATCTGGATGCACAGCAGCTCAGCATGGAACCCATTCCGAATAAAATCCGGATCATCTATCAGATCCCCATCCGTTCAAACCACGGTATGCAGGCCAGCCCCTATTCGTCCCTCCCAACCGGGATAGTACCCCCGGAATCCTTCCCCATCCTATTCCGAATCCTGCCGGCTATCAAAAGCCTCAGCGAGGAAGTCGAAACCATGCCCTTCCGGCTCAGCGCCAAACCCATATTCAGCGACGAGGGGGCGGTACGGATAGCCACCCGGTATCCGGAACAGCTCCCCCGGCGGCCTTTTACGGTGCTCATTGATGACGAAGTGGTGGAACGGCCCCGGGAGGCCCGGCTTTTAAAGGAGGGGGAACACCAGTTGGTGATTATCTCCGACGACTACCGGAATGAAAATCGCCGTTTCCTCATAGAGCGGGGCAAGATCCTGGACCTGAGCATTACCCTTCAGGACACCACCCCCCTGGTTTACTTCGAAGCTCCGGACAATGCTCTGATATTCTTTGACAACGAAGCCGTGGATAACGGCCGCCAGCCCATAACAACAGAGCCGGGACTCCACGAAGTACGTTTCCAGATGAGCGATTACTCCGTGGTCAAGCCCATGACCATACAACGGGGAAAAACCTACCGGGTTGCCCTGGCCGTAGATGTATCCATTTCCGAGAGCGATTAAAATTTCTTAAGTCCTGGCAGAAAGAACCGATATTAAAGATGTCGGACCTATAGTTCCCCTCCCAAATCACTATATTTCCGACATGCCTCAAGGGCAGGGCCGGCGGTTTCCGCCGGTCCTTTTTTTGCCTAAATCTTATGGAAGTCTTTTGCCGCATAGCACCAAACATCATCTGAGGCATAGTTAGAAGCATAATTTGGCGAACCGGCCCGGTGAAGCCATGCGCCGAGGAGGCTCGAAAGCACACCTACATTTAGTACGGAGTGGGGTGTCAGGAAGGAAACGTATGGAGGGACCCTCTGGGAGGCCCCATACGTTTCCTTCCAGACAGGCCCCCCGACCAATTGTGTGCTTTCGGAAACCCAGTAGCAGACTCTACAAGCGTGCGAGCGCCCGGCACACCCCCGTACCCGCCCGATAAGATTCAAACCCCGATATTCCCCCCATTTCCTGTATTATTTATCGAAAAATAAAAAAAAACAAAGAATACACCGAAATATATTGATAAAAAATAATAAACTATATATACTATTTGATAAGGTAGGAATTGGGTGAGTATCGCTTTTATGTCCCCCTCTCTGCGCTGGCAGTGGTGGGGTTTTACCTTTTGTTTCCTTATTTCTTTATAGGATAACGAGTTACTTCCCTCCTCCCCCCAGGTTCTCTGTCCCACCCCTTTCGGGGTCGCGCAGGTCCCTTTCTTTGAGATCGTTATTGGCTGCGTTGCGGCCGTTTACGGTTATGCGGGTTCCCCTCGCATAGATACCAGTTGACCCTTGAGGCCAACTCATTGTTAAAGGAGAGAAGCATGAAAAAAGCTTTATCTTGGAGTATAGTGGCGTTTTTAGCACTCACTATGATTATCACCGGATGCGATAACGGCAGCACATCCCCCACGTTCGGGAGTGTCAAGGGCCAGACAAACGGCGTCGTATTCGATAAAATTACTGGTCTGCCCGTTGAAGGCGCGACCGTATCCATCGGCGGCAAATCGGCCACAACCGACGCCGGCGGCGCGTATGTCATCAAGGGTCTTATCCCCAATTCAGGCAAGAGTGGTCTCGGTACCGATGTTAACACAAATTATGTAGTTTCTGTTAGCAAACCGGGATACAAATTAACAACCAAGGTTACCCCTATTGTTGTTGATCCTAATGAATATACAGAAAATGATCCCTTCCTGGAAAAAGAGACCTTACAAACTCTAAGAGCCTCTTTTGATGCTTGGTTGCAGACCACACCCTACGATGGTCTGGCAAATGTAACCGATTGGACCTTTACCGGCCATAATTTCACCGCCAGTGACGGCTCGGTGGTTACCTATAACGAGGGAACCAAGGAGTTCAAATGGGTAGGAAAATGGCAGCTTGAAAATGACTACGTCTTTGATGCCGGTTCATCTATTATTCCCCTTACCCCCCTTACCAGCGGTTTTAAAGGTAAGATCTGGGTAGTACCCGGAACTTTCGAATCCGCTGCAATTGCAGCCCCGCAGCCGATTGCAGCCGGTGTGGACGTTTGGTTTGTGGACAACACCGCTTATGGTGCTAATCAGCCCGCCAATCCCGATGAGGTAAAAGATGCCTATGGCCCGGTAAAGACAACTGAGGAAGGAACCTTCGAGATAGCGGGTCTTCCCGCTGATGCTACGTTCAACATCACCATCAATCGCTTTGAACAGCAGATTGGAGAGAACGGGGAATTGTATCATTTTGCTACTACAGTCAACACTGGTACGCCCGTTAATAGCACCGGCTCCGCGTATGTAGTAACGAATAAGGAAACCGGCGGCGACGGTGGCGCTGGTAATGATGCTCTTGATGTGCTTACTACGTTTAAAACCCCGAGAAATTCAGAACCGTTAGTCGTTGGGCTTCCCGATATCTACTTGTTTGATCTGGGTAATGTAGGCTTCGTGCTTTCCCACAACATTGGAACAGAGAACCGCACCACTCCTATCGCTACCAATGGCGAAATCACCCTCACCTTTAGCAAACCCATCAACCAGGCTTCTTTCGTTGCCTATTTGGATACTAACACAGATGGTGCTTTCACCTTAGGAACTGATATAGCGCTCAAGCCCGATTGGGGGGACAGTGACGTAACAGTAATCCTGAGAGCAGACAGCATTCCTGCTGCTGGTTCAGTTCCTTCGTTCCCCTTTAGTACTTTCGCTGACATTAACGGTGCAGGCAAACTTACCCTTAGTAAGAAAACCCGGGCTGCGGATGGTTCATACATTTCCTTTGCGCCCACCGTTGTGTATACGGAACCCAAACTTATCCTGGTATCTGTAGAATTGGAGACTACCCCTGCGGTTACCCGCACACTGGTAGCAGGCCCCGGGAGCGCGTTTAAACTAACCTTTAGCAAACCCATACTGGGGACCCCGGATTTAGTATTCTATGAGGCTAATGCTACTCCTGCTATTGTTAATACTAAACCGTTGGCTTATAAGGTTGATGGCTCATCCGTGTATGTCTATGTTGACAGACCGTGGTCCGAGACTTACATCTATTATAACAATGTTACTTCAACAACCTCAGGTGAGGCGTCTATAAGCGGCTATACCGGCGAAAAGATTGTCAGTGCAGTCTATACTCCCAGTAATCTTTTCATCAGGGCTACCAACCTGTACAAACTGGCTGGTACTGATTGGGGTACATCGGATGTCCCCAGCGGTGCTGCAACACTTGCTAATGCCCATGTCCCGTTGAATGGTTCTCTCACCCTGACCTTTGGTGAGCCCCTTACCGGCTTGACCGCGTTGGCAAGAATTTCTTCAACCGCTAATGGTAGTACTCCTATTACGGGTGGTGATGTTACCGCTACAGTGTCAGGATATACCGTCATAGTTGACCATCCCGCTTTCACCTCTACTATTACCAATTATTATCTTGCGATAAAGCTTTACAGCGGTTCAACTTTGGTTTATGACAGCACCGCTGCTAATGCTAATATTCTAGCTAACACCGTTGTCAAAAATGGCTCTGGGTACATCGTCTTTACGACGGAAGCTCCCTAACCTTACCCATTAACACACAGCCCTTCGGCTGTGTGTTAATTTTCCGTAACGCTGCCCCCGGCAAACCGGGGCTAGCGGACCAAGGCCTGATGCTCCTGTTTAAGGGGCGAGTTTCGTAAGAAACCGGCTTTCTGTGAAATTAAAAGAGGCTTTATGAAAAGACTACAAGTTTTAACGCTGTTGTCGGCCTTGGCGCTAGTACCCCTATTGCTCATAGGTTGTGATAACGCCACCGGCTCATCGTTAACCAGTTCCAATGCCGCCAGCGGTGACTCCGTCGGTCGGCCTACCAGCACCACCGGCCCCACCGTCACTAAAGATGAGGCTGACGTGCTCATCGTGACTGGTACTATTGGGTACGATTGGTGGGAATATCTCTGGAAGAAAACCGGCAAAAAAACGCTCATCCTGAAAGGTAATGTCACATTAGCTGCCAACACGAGCTATAACGTCCCCGTCGGAGGGACCCTAAAGTTTGACGACACTGCCGCAGTTACCCTGAACCTTGCCGCCAATATCGTCCTGAATGCAGCGCACAGCGACATTATCCTTACACCCAATGTGACTTTTACAGGCGGTGCCGCGACAGAGTATATCTTCGTGAAGGATGATGCTACAAGAGCATTACTTGCCGGACTGGCTACCGTTGGCGCCGCCGGTGTCAATGTCGGAGCCGCATGGGACGGTAAAACTAAACTTTCCGAAGTTTCAACAACCGATCTCTATATTCAGAGTTGGACCATTGACACGACGCTGCTAGATGACAATACCAAAAATGTGTATATAGGCAGTGCAACCGTCGCCGGCGATTTGGACTTAACGGCAGCCACTGTTCGTTTCTCGTCACTCGTTGTGCAAGGCGACCCTGTCGATCCTACTACACCTAACGGCGTTCTCACAGCCAAGAATAACTTTACGTATACCGGTGTCGCAGCAGCAACAATACCTACTTTGGACCTGAACGGCAAAGCGGTTACCCTTGCAAATGCAGTCGGTCTTCCTAGTAAGATCACCAGCACTACGACAGGCGGAACTTTGGGAGGAGCCACTACGGGTATTCTCTCAGTCGGTACCGTTGAAATAGCTGCCGGTAAAGACATTACCCTTGCTTCTTCAGTAACAAATTTAAACCTTAATAATGGAAACGGCGCTGGCACACTTATTGTGCCCGGCAATGTAACGGCTGCGACAGTTACCGCTGGTACTGCCAATGTCTCCTTCACCAGAGATGCGGGTGTAACCCTTGGGACTGCCACTTTCGGCACTACCGGTTCGGTTAATTTTGCCGGCCCCGTAAAAACAACAGGCGCTGCCACCTTCGCTGGGGACGCCACCTTCAATGGTGTCTCCGAATTCGGAAATACTGTTACATTAGGCGGCGCCACTGCCTTCAATGCTGATGTATTTATCAATAATGGGAGCGCAGTTACCGGCACAGTTGCTAAGGCTATTACCCTTAAAGCAACCAAGGCTATTAAAATCCATGACCCCGCTGCTGTTGATCCCGATACCGATATTACCCTGGTAAAAGCAGGCGCAGCTAACCTGGTACTAGACCCGGTTGGGCCTACCGCACTCACCGGCACTTATGGAACCAAAACACTTGCTGTGGGTAGTGGTATTCTTAACGTCACCGGTGGCGAACTCAGCGTAGAGCAAGATGTCACCCTAAGCTTGGCCGTTGACCTTCGCTTAACAAATACCAAGCTCAAGCTTAATACAGGCGTCAAGCTCACCGGTGTGGGTAATGTCGAAGCAGGCAAAACTAAAATTGCAGGTGACACTGGTTGGGCGGTGTCAGGAACAGAAGCAGTTGTTACTATTGAATCCAACAAGATCAGTGGTAATGGGGTACTGAGTGGTGCTGGTGTATCCAAAATCACCCTTGCCAGTGCTGCCGCAGATGCACCGCTAAAAATTGACGGTGTAGATGTACGGCTCAACGCGGGTGGTGCCATTGAGGTCCAAGCCCCCGCTGATCCCGATGGCAATACCAGTACGCTCACCCTGAGCAATGGAGCCAGGATCAGTGGCTTAGATAGCAGCGGCGCTGCTAAAAGCACCGATGTTGGACCAAATTTCCTCACAGCCACGACCATTACTAATCTTCAAGCAGTAGATGGCGGCTCTGGTGCTGCAAACGCAGGCAACTATATCCGCCAAAAGAGTACCGGCAGTGATGCTACTCTAGTGGTACCAATAGGCGCCACTCTCACAATCGACAACACTACTGTTGCCTCAGCTACTGGTATCTAACAACAAAACGCAGTTCGGCGCGTTGTAGCCGAGCAAACAAACCGAAGCCGTCTCCCATCGGGGGACGGCTTTTTTATGCCCCAGGTAATAAGCCTTGGATACGTAACCGTCAAGT
>NZ_AEEA01000136.1 GCF_000297095.1 Treponema primitia ZAS-1
ATCCGCCCAGTAAACCCAGGCGCTTTTTCTAAGAGAAACCGGATAAAGTTACACCCGATAAACCCCGCGCCCCCTGAAACCAATATATTCTTCAGTGCACGCATGTTTTTATATACTCCCCGAGGCTCTTTTCCCAGGGCGGGAGCGTAATCCCCAGCGCACGCTGTATCTTCCCCTTATCAAGCACCGAATAGGCGGGGCGGGTTACCTTGGCCGGGAACTCC
>NZ_AEEA01000137.1 GCF_000297095.1 Treponema primitia ZAS-1
TTTTGTCCAGGAGCTTCCCGGAGGAAAGGGCCTTATGTCGCACCTTCGCGGGTGCGTGGATTGAAACTTCTTTTAGTTATGGCCATGGCCATACCGATGACC
>NZ_AEEA01000138.1 GCF_000297095.1 Treponema primitia ZAS-1
GTATGTGTACGGCGGGGCGTTCAATCTAACCTCCGGAAGCATCAGCTACAATACTGCTACGACTAACGGCGGCGGGGTGTATATGAACATCTCCAATCCCTTAACCCTGAGCAACGGAAGCATCCACGACAATACTGCTACTAACGGCGGCGGGGTGTATAAAACCGGTAGCGGGACCTTCACCATGAATGGGGGTACATTATCCATCACCAACAATACCGCCACCGGCAGCGAGACCAATGGCGGCGGGGTGTATGTGGCCAACGGGAAGTTCGAACTAATCGCCGGAAGTATCGGCGGCAATACTGCTACTAACGGCGGCGGGGTCTCTGTGGCCAGCGAAGGGACCTTCACCATGACTGGGGGAACCATTGGCTCGACGAGGAACACGGCGACTGACAAAGGCGGCGGGGTATACGCCCGCGGGCCCTTCACTATGAGCGCCGGAACCATCAGCTCCAATACTGCTAAAGACGGCGGTGGGGTATACGCCACCGCCGCGGCCTTCACTATGAGCAACACGGCGAGCATCATCAACAATACTGCTACTAACGACGGCGGCGGGGTGTATACGAGTATCTTCACCCTAAACGCCGGAACTATCAGCAACAATACTGCTACTAACAACGGCGGCGGCGTGTTCAAAGCCTCTTACGATACTTTCACCATGAATGGTGGAACCATTGGCGGGTCGACACCGAACAATAGCGAGGTGTCTAACGGCGCTAACACAGCGAAGAAGGGCGCCGGGGTGTATGTGGACGCAGGGGAGTTCAAACTAAACGCCGGAACCATCAGCTACAATACCGTCATCGGCAGTACCGCCTACGATGGCGGCGGCGGGGTGTATGTGAAGACCTATGCGACCCTCACTATGAGCGGGGGAACCATCAGCTACAATTCCGTCAGCGGCGATAACACCACTGGCGGCGGGGTGTGTGTGATCGCCAATGCGACCTTCATTATGAGCGACGGAGCCATCAGCAACAATCTCATGACCACCGGCAGCTATGCCGGGGCCGTGGGCGCCGGGGTGTCCGTTAAAGACGGCGCTTTCTACATGTCGGGCGGAACCATTTCCGGCAACAATTTCAACGTCGCCGCGCAGAATTATGGTAAAAACTTGTTTAAGAGCACGAACGCTATAGCAAGGTACGGCACCGCAGATGCCGATAAAGGCCCGATCGAAAGCGAATCACAGGGGGCTAATTACATTGACGACCCGTTACCCAAAGCCGGGGCCTTGTGAGACCCTTCGGAACGGGCGCGCCGTAGGCCGCCAGGCGCCGGAAATGCCTAGGCATCGACGTTTGAACCTGCGAAAAACCCCCTGCGTATGCGGGGGGGGTATATAATGCTGGGAAGAAAAAGGCGCCTGGCGCCGGAGCGGAGGGGGTTGCTGCGGTATTAGTAATGGTATTTGCAGGAAGCGATGGTAACTTGGCCGGCGCTTACCTTAGAGGAACGGAGACCAGGGGGGCGCCCTTTTCGATGTCCGCCAGTGCGGCGAGCAACTGCGCGCGGTTTGCAGGGGAGCGGAGCAGGTATGAAGAATTGCATCACAAAGGACACCAAGGGGGGAGCGCGGCAGGAAGGAACATATATAATGACCCTTCTTTCCCTCTTCCAACTTTCTTCACCTTGGTGTTCCTTTGTGTCCTTCGTGGTGAAATTCTTTTTCAAGGGAGCAGCGGGGAGTGGACCAGCGGTAACGGACTTCGACCTGCTGAACCAGTCGGTGCTGCAGGCGGGGGTGGTGCCGTGAGCGGGGGGACGGGGAAAAACCCCGCAAAGTCCGGGGTGCGGTTTAGCTTCACTTTTTGCTCCTGGTATGCTATAGTTAAGGAACCAAAGGTTCCCGGAACCGGAGATAGGGGCTTGATGAAAATTGCAATTATAAACAGCGCCTACAAGCATGGCGTTTCGGAGTATTCGATACGATCCTGCCTGTTGAACCTGAAATCCGACATTGCGCTTGACGAAGAACCGGAAAAACGGCTTTTCGTTGGGTTTGACGAAAGCGGAAACCCGCTGGAACTCGTCGGCGTAATAGAGGTGATACGCTGAGGATCATCCATGCAATGAAATTGAGAAAGCAATTTTACGAATTGCTGAAGGGGTAGGATATGGACGAAAAGACAGATGTACCGGAGTACGATGTAGACGCTATTGTTGACCGGGTTGCCGGTGCGGTTGCCGCAGGGAACTATCACCATGCTTCCCCCGATGAGGTGCTGCTTATCCGCCTGACCGCGTTGGAAGATATTGTGAAAATGTACAAAGACATCGTTACCCAGCATATTGTGGCATGAGCGGGGAAAAAGGCGCCAGGCGCCGGAAATGCCTAGTGTCCTGGACCTGTGCGGCGTCCCCACCCCGGACACCCACCCGGACCACATCCCCGTGGGGAGATATTTACGAAGAAGATGGGGTTTGGCTGGAAGAATAAGCGGGAACAAGAGTATTAAAGCACGTTAAAAAGGTGAAAACAGGCATGATATCCCGGCAGTATAAAGCCCTCTTTTTCCTCCTGTTCCTGGCCTTTGGCCGGTTCGCCCGGCTTTCGGCCCTGGACTTTACCCTGCGGCCCCGGCCCTTCCTGCTTATCCCCCAAGGCGAAGTAGCCGAGCTCTATGCCATGGGCTACGGGGGGGACCTGCTCTTTGACCTGGATGTTTCCAGCATCCTTACCAATCCCTGGGGGCTCGGGTATTCCCTGGGCCTGGAAGGGGGGTATGCCTATGCGAATCTTGCCGAGGGGGCGGAGGGGGATATCCAGCTCTATTCCGCCGGAGCGGGGGCGCGGTTTTTCGGCTATCCCCTTTCCCGGCTGGCCCTTTCCCTGGACGGGGCTCTGGGGCTTTCCCAGGCTATTCAGCATTATGGGCACCAGGATGACGGCAGCGCCGCTTCCTGGTATTGGCGGGCCGGGGCGGAGGCGGGATTCCGCTTTGCCCCGTTTTTTACCCTTTCCCTGAATGGCGGCTACCGGTATTACCATAACGAGCACCGGGATGGCGCCCTGTACCATGGGCTCTCCGCCGGGCTTACGTTCCAGTTTACCCTTTCCACCAAAAGCGCTGCGGGTCTGCGTCTGGACCTGATCCAGGAGGAACCGGTATACCCCCTGTTTTTGTCCCTCTACCAGCGGAATGGCGCGGGAACCCTCAGGATTAGTAACCACGAAAATGCAGAGATACGGAATGTGCGGGTGAGTTTCCGGGCGGGGCAGTACACGTCCTCGGAGATCAACTGCGGGAATATCGGCTTTATCGGCCGCTTTCGCAGTGTGGAACTGCCCCTGTATGCGGACTTTGCCCCGGCGTTGCTGAACTTTACTGAGGACGGCCGTATCCTGGGGGAAGTGGTGATCCGCTATACCTTCCTGGGGGCGGAACGGACAGCGGTTATCAGTAGTACGGTGCGGGTGGTAAACCGCAATGCCTACCGCTGGGGGGATAACGCAAGCCTGGCGGCCTTTGTATCCCCCACCGCGCCGGCGCCCCTGGAGTACGCCAAGTATGTGGTAGGCCTGGCCCGGAGCAAGCGGCGCACCGGCTTAAACCAGAATATGCAGTTTTCCCTCTGGCTCTACGAGGGCCTTCTGACCGCCGGGCTCAGGCAGAGCGCCGGCTCTAACAGGGTTACTGACATTGACAGCATCCAGTTCCCCTCGGAGACCCTGGCTTTCCGTTCCGGGAACGCCGTGGATATTGGCCTGCTCTATGCGAATACCCTGGAATCCTCGGGCATTCCCGCCGCGATCATAGCCCTGGAGGATGATTTTATGGTCCTCTATTCCTTAGGTATAAGCCAGGCTGCTGCGGGCGCCCTTTTTACCAATATAGAAAATCTTTTGGTTATCAATGATGAAGTGTGGATGCCCCTTTCCATGGTGAATTTCAATAACGGCTTTATGAACAGTTGGGAAGGGGGAAGTAAACGGTTGAACCGGGCCTTTGAAGCGGGGGAGACCCTTGATTTTATCCGGTTTGCCGATGCCTGGGCGGCCTATCCTCCGGTGGTTCCCGCTGTAGAAGCCCAGAGCGCCCGGCCGGAGGAATCCGCCTTAAACCGCCGGGCGGACACCGCCCTTGCCATATATATTGCCACTGAGTTTGAGCCTAAGATAGCGGCCCTGGAGGCTCAGCTCCGCACAAACCCTGGGGCCGCTTCATTTAATCAGTTGGGCTTATTATTACTGCGCGCCAGCCGTCCGGAAGACGCGAAGCCGGTTTTTGAACAAGCCGCTTCTTACGGCTCTGCGGCGGGGATGGTCAACCGGGGAAACCTTTCCCTGCTTGATAAGGATTTTGCCGGGGCGGAAGCCTGGTTCAGGCGGGCCCTTGGGCTGAACCCGGAAAACGCCGCAGCGAAAAACGGCCTGGCCCGGACGACCCTGCAGCGGGGAGAGTAGGATGGCGCTACTTGCAACGCCGACTTTAGTCGGCAAGTTTCCCGCGCACAAATACCGCCGGATTTTCCCCGTACTTATCGCCTTTTCGCTGTTTATCGCTGCCGCTGCCTATGGCGAAAACAGCATTGCCCTGCGGCTTTCTCCCGGGGCGGCTATTCCCCTGGGGGAGAGCATCTTTGTGCCCGGTTTCGGGGCGGCAGGCATGGCGGAGTGGGGGTTCAGCCTGAAGCCCCAAAGCCGGTTTTTTACGGGGCTGCGGCTGGGGGGAGGGTTCTTCCAGATTGCCGTGGAAACCGGGTCCCCCATTGATTTTTTTCAGGGGAAGCTGGGGGGTTTTTTCCAGTGGCGCGCCCTGGACCGGCTCTCCCTCTGGGCGGAAGGAAACGGAGGGATCTTTCATTACCGCTACGCCTGGGATGATACCGCCGACACCCGGCTGCGCCTGGGGGGAAGCCTGGGCGCGGATTTTCACCTTACCCCGACTATAGCCCTCTATGCCGCCGCAGATTACACCTGGCACAGTATTACTCCTGATAGTTCCCTGGCTACCCTGGGCCTTAACCTGGGAGTACGCCTGGACCTGTTAGAATTGCTGCGCAAAGAGACAAGGATTGCCGGGGAAAAGAAAACCCAGGAGCCGGTATTTCCCGTTTCCTACGCCTGGTACGAAAATAACCCCCTGGCTTCCGTGCGGGTCACCAACCAGGAACCTACCGCTATAAACAATGTGCAGCTTTCTTTTTACCTGGAGCGGTACATGGGGCAGCCCACCCTGTTCTATACCATACCCCGTCTCAAGCGGGGGGAATCCGTGGAGGTCCCGGTAACCGCCCTGTTTAATGAAGCCATGATGGACCTGACGGAGAACATTACTGCCAATGCGTCCCTGCGTATTGACTATCAGACACTGAGCCAGGTTAAGCAGGCGGAACTGCCCCTGCAAATGCCCATCTACCACCGGAACGCCATGAGCTGGGACGATGACCGCCGGGCCGCATCTTTTGTGTCATCCCGGGACCCCGCAGCAAAACTCTTTGCCCGGTATGTGCAGTCCATCACCGATACCCGGCTCAGGCCCTTTACGGGCTCCTCTGACCGTATCCCCCGGAATATCCAATACGCCCTGGGCCTCTTTGAGGCCCTCAAGATCTACGGTATCAATTATGTCATCGACCCCTCAAGCTCCTATATTGAACTGTCGGAAAACGCAAGCAGCCTGGACACCCTGAACTATCCCTACCAGACCCTGTATTACCGGGGCGGGGACTGCGACGATCTGTCCATACTGTTCTGCTCAATGCTGGAAGTATTGGACATAGACACGGCGTTTATCACCATACCGGGGCACATCTACATGGCCTTTGATTCAGGGCTCACCGAAGAAGAAGGACGGGAACAATTTTTTCTCCCCGATGATTTGATTTACCAGGGGGGGAAAGCCTGGGTTCCCCTGGAAATAACCCAGACCGCCGCGCCCTTTTATCAGGCCTGGCGGGTTGGGGCACAGGAATGGCAGAATGCCGGATCGGATCGCAGCCTTTTCCCCATGCAGGAATCCTGGGCCCGCTATAAGCCGGTAAGCGTGAGCGATGCAGCGGACAAGATGCCCGAGCTGCCCGATGAAAACAGCCTTATTAACGCCATTGAGGAATCCCTGAACATCTATGTCGGGTTTCTCATACGCCCCCGGACCCGGGAACTGGAAGAACGGATTACCGCCGCTCCTTCGAGAACCATGGTTCCCCGGAACGAACTGGGCAGTTTATACGGCAAGACCGGGATGCTCCTCAATGCGGAAACCGAACTTCGCCGCATACCCTCAAACGCCACGGGGGCGCTCAACCTGGGGAACATAGCTTTTGTGCGCGGCCAATATGATGACGCCGAAAGCCTGTACCGGGAAAGCCTGGAGCGGGAACCGGAAAACATCCTGGCCCGGCTCGGTCTGGCCCGGACTTGTTATGAGCAGGGGGACTATGCCGGGGCGGAACGGGAGTACCGATATGTACAGGAAGCCAACCCGGAACTGGCGCAACAGTATCCCTACCTGGGAACCTGGCGGGAAATCCTGGGACAGCCCCTGAGCTACTCGGACCGCCTGGTAACAACCCTGTGGATGGATGCCCAATGGCAGATGGAAACGGAGTGGCTTACGGAAACGGAGCAGACTGCGGCGGAGCAGGAAGAAGAATCCCCCGCGCTGGCCGCCTTCTACCGGGTTGTCCGCGGCGACAGCCTGGTCAAAATCGCCCAACGGGATTACATCTACGGCAATTGGGCAAAGTGGAAACATATCTATGAAGCCAACAAGAACGCGTTCCCCCGCCGGGGCGATCCGGGTTTCATACTGCCCGGCATGATCCTGCGTATCCCGTCAATCAACGGCGAGAAGCGCAGCGGGACACGGTAGCGGCACATAGCGTGTTTTAATCGTGAATGAACACCAGTTTTCCGGTGGTTCAATTAAATCCTGACAACGTAAAACTAAAAACTAAGGCGCCGATTGGAATCGAACCAACGCATAAAGGTTTTGCAGTCCGGGTTTTTTCAAATCAGGAGCTGTCAGGACCGTTCATTCACTCCTTAAAAGATACAATTTATATGGAGGAAAATCAACTCTGACAGGCCCTGAATCTTCCTGGATTGTCCTGACATTTCGCATTTTGCTCATAGTCCTTGCTCATAGTTTACCCCTTCCAAGTCTGAACTGCCCTATCCCAATACCCTGAAAACGGTTCTTTTCGGTAGCGGGCATCGTAGACAGGCTTAAGGAAGCCCTTGATGGTCATCATAACAGCCGGGAAATCCTTGTCCATGGCAACGCCGAAGCGCCGCTGAAAAGCCTTCCACTGGGTCTGCTTATCAGGCAACAAGAGAAAGGTATCTTTGAATATGGTAGGTACTTCCGGTGTCTCGGTTTTTCGGCGTTCAAAAGTCTGACTGATAGCTTCAAGTAGCGTAGCGCCCTCAAAATCGAAGGCGCTGCACAGTTCGTAGATGTCGTAAAAATCCTTCATCCGGCTATTGGCTTCCGCAAGGTAGACGCTGGCCTGAAACTTTTCGGCAATCACCGATTCAAGGGTATAGACTTTAAGACGGGGCGGTTCCAGACCTAAGAGCGATGGGTACGTCATATCAACAGGTTTGGGGACGATAACGTCCCCAAACCCAATATCAAACTGCAAGATATGACGGCTCCGGTCAAGGAACCCGGTCAGCTTTATGCGGATCCCCTGATAGTCGGCATCTTCCTTGATCCGTTCAACGGTGATGGTTTCCGTATCGAAAGATACAGCATCATCACTGGATATCATGGCAATTTCCCTGAATATCCTGACCATTTCGTCCGGGAGGTTCTGCACTTGAAAGGCCAAGAGGTCTATATCCCGTGTTGCCCTAGCCCTCTGTTCCAGAATGGTATAAAGGAGTAACCCGCCTTTTAGGACAAAGTTTCCAGCATAGGGTGATACCGAAAGCCGGTAAAGGAGGCGCTCAATGAAGTAGTGCATCAGGATAAAGTTAAAATCCTTACCCTCCGCATCGGCTACTTTTTTGAGCCTTGCCTTGATACTATCTGCGGTCAGCTTCCTTTCGGCAGCTGCTCTCATATTGTGGTTAGGCTCAGGGCTTTGCCCTTCCCTACGAATCAAACCAGAACCTCCAGGTATGGGTGTATTACCCCTTCGATCTGGAGGAGTTTGGCATATTCATAGAGCTTTTGCAGGTTTTTCTTCCCGGTCATATAATTTTTCAGTACTTCCAGGGAGACATCTTTCCCAATTTTTAGCCGATTCCTGATAAAATCGCATACGGTACGCTCCCGGTCATACATCTTTAGGATATGATTATCAACCAGAATGGTCTCAATACCCACCGGATAGATATGATTAGCTGATTTATGGACCGTAACATGCAGATTTCCCGGCAGCGCTGGGGTCCGCATGGATACCGGCAGGGTGATTTCGATGGATTGGGGGATTACCGTTGTCAGATCATGGTATTGGGCGGCTGAAAAGAATGAGATGATACCCTCGGGAATGAGGGAGGCAACGATATCCATATCATTTAAGGTTTCCGCAAAGGGACCCCAAGCATAGTACCCCCTTCGGACTTGTGAAAGATGCCCAACCTTAATAAGTTCGGCTATGTCCTTACTACAAAACTTAGCAGAGCGGAGATTAGCCGACCTGAGAATAGGTCCATCTGCCTTGAAAAGCTCTTCGAGCTTTTGTATGCGTGTTACGGTCATTCTTTTACCCTCAATTTGTATGTATTGACAGGCAATACGATACATTTTAAAATAATGGCTGTAATAGGTTATGTCAAGTACTAAATGGTCTTCTTGATAATATCCCCACTTATGATGGCCTATATACTGCCACGACGATTTCCGTGCCACAATCAAGAGCATCTGCTCTACGATTCGGCAAAGCATGAGCGGGAAGAGGAACTGCTGGGACAATGCCTGTTTTCTCAAGGCACTGAAATCGGAACTGGAAATTCTTGGAAAGGAAGCACTCACGGATATAAGTACAGACGGCTCAAAACTATTCGTGTCATAAAATATTTTGTGAACAGAAGAAAGCTTGGACGTGTCAGAAATTCCGTGTAAATGGCAAGTCGTTATTTGAACGGAACCCGTTCATTGCCAAATTGGTTTAGCGCCGGACCCCAGTTATGAATTGGCATGGTCCATTTTTCTGACGCATTCCGAATCGCCAAATACAATATTTTGAGTATAGCATCATCATTGGGAAATGTCGATCGGTTTTTTGTAACTTTTTGAAGCTGATAATTAAGGGACTCAAGCATTAGTGGTGTAGATGGCCTTACGGATTTCCGGAGGATATTTAAAATATTCGCTCAGGTCGTCCCATTGAGCGGACCAGGATTTGTGAATCATCGGATATTTGCCATTCCAGTTTTTACCGAATTCTTCAAGGTTTTCCTGGGCAGCTTTCTCGGTGGGAGCTGTGTAAATCGCTTTTAATTCAGCGCACACTTTTTTTAGATCCTTGTACGAAACAAACTTCGTAGAATTGCGGATCATGTGGACGATGCACAGCTGGACACGGGTGTCAGGGTACACCGCCCGGACTGCCTCAGGAAAGCCTGAGAGCCCATCCATGCAGGCAATGAGGATGTCAGCGACCCCGCGATTTTTTAGTTCGTTGAGAACCCCCATCCAGAATTTGGCTCCCTCGTTCTCCGATATCCAAAGCCCTAAAACTTCCTTCTGGCCGTCAAAATCCACTCCCAGAGCCACATAGACGCTCTTGGTACAGCTTTTCCCATCCTGCTTGCTCTTTATCCGCAGGGCGTCCAGATACACAATAGCGTAGGATTTTTCCAGCTGCCGGTTCTGCCACTCCTTAACTTCCTCCATCACCGCCTCGGTTACCCGGCTTATCAAATCCGGCGAGACTTCAACATTATAGATTTTTTCCAAGTGGGCCTTAATATCTCTCGCGGTCATTCCGAAGGAGTACATCGAAATTATCTGGTCGTTAAAAAGAGGAACCCGTTTTTCATATTTTGGTATTATCTGCGGCTCGAAGGTCCCGTTCCGGCCGTCCCCGCTGTTGTCGCCCTCGCTGCAGTGCTTCTCGTACCCCAGGTGTTCGTCCATTTCGGCTTCCATGATCTTGCTTAACAGTTTTCCCGTAAGCTGCTTTAACAAGCCGTCCTGTCCCAGAACCTCGTCCCGGGACAATCCCTTCAGATTTACCTGGTCCAGCATCTGATCGATCAGATCTTTCTCTTTCGGTTTTCATGTCTTGGCCATCTTTATTCCCTTGGAATTCTACCATCTTTGGCCATTTACACATACTTCCTGACACGCCCAAGCTTTACGCGCCAGCCCTTACATCCCGCAAAATTTACTTTAACCATTCAATTTTATATCTAGCACCAATGGGAGATTTAAGTTCTAAAACGCCTTGGCTATGGTTCTCTTGACTCCATTTGCTATTTAAAGTCTTCTCGGCAATACGAGAATTTAAACCTGCTTCTGCATTATCGCCTGTTAAATATCCCAATTCATCAATTGGCATTTCTCCCGTAAACCGTACTCCAATGCAATCAACTGCATTTATACGTACAGGTATCGACCATATTAATTCTTTATTTATGGCGACTATTCCATCTTTTTTAATGACGTTATTAAATTGATTTCTATCAAAATCATGTTTAATTTTTTGATTTATATTATTTTGCTCCTCTTTTGGAGCTGCAAGTATAGCTGCAGTTTCCGTGAGGCCAAACAATGAAAGTTCTTTTGCGATTGCAACTTGCCGAGCAGAACCAAGAATTTGTTCGGGATTATATTTTTTGATCTCATTCCTAAACCAATCAGATTCCGGATCAGCAATTGCTAAAAGAGCTTTCTCGTTTGAATCATCTTGTGGGATAAACATTCCTGCCGCTAATGTGTGAATAAATTGTTCACCATTAGCCATTTTAACATTCCTTTTTTGTTCTTTCCCTCGCTCAATTGCAGTCCATATCCTTCCTTGATTTGTTTGTGTCCCTTTACATTCAAGCACACTCATATTACCACTTAAGTCATATGCAATATAGTCCGGAACCTTTGCCGGCCCTTTTTTTGCATTATTAATTGGAAAAATTGTGCCCAGTTTTTTCATTACATGATTTGTATCAGCATAAGACAGAAATCCAAGTATAGAATACAATGCCCATGTCGTAAATCCAACACCAAGTTCATCACTTGCAACAGCTTTTTGATGAAAATCTATATCAGTCCATTCTGTACGAAATTTTAATTTCTTTTCATCTTTGAAGGCCGGAAAATAACGTAACCATGCCCAACAATCTGCGAGTGTTATTCCACATGTAATTGGCGACCTTGTCCAGATTCCGGCAAAAAGCAAGCAGGCATCTAAGTCAATATCCAATGATCCTATGTTCCCCAGCGATAAAAGACTGGGTGGAACATCATGGGGGGATTTCCAGCTTGAACTATCAATTGCTACATTAATTGTTTTAATATTTGCCATTATGTTTTCTCAAAAATTCTGAACAAATTATACATAATTCCCTTTCAATTCCAGGGGTAAAGTCCAACTTGTTTGCGACGACCTGTGGAGTGATGATAACCCGACCTTCATAGGTATTTTTGGGCATTCTCCACTTCCATCCGCACATCGTCCTTGGTCATGGTGATGATAGGAACATCATACTTGATAAGAAGCTCATGAAAGGTACGGTATGAAAGCCCGGCGACTTCGGCAGCTTTGCCCAGGGGCAATTTTTTTGTCTCAAAAAGTTTGACCGCAAGCATGATTTGGGCATCGGATGCGGTTAAATTAACGGTATCCGGAATGTCCAAGGTAAGCTGCATATTAGTATCCCCCCTATTGTCAGTATAGTCTCTTTTTACGATTTAGTCATCATAACTCGAAAGGTGAAGGTTTCAATCCCCTACCGAATAGATATGATTAGGCGGACTTGTGATAGATGCCCTACCTTAATCAGATCGGCTATATCCTTGCTGCAAAACTTAGCCGGCCTGATGGGAGATTCTGCTTTCAGTTCGGAATAGCCGCTTCGTTGCCTGGGTTGGAATCGTTTTCTTCATTAAAAACTTAAGGCACCGGACGGAATCGCCTTCCATTCGCAAACATCCTGTTTGCTCATTCCAGGCCGGGGTTTAGTCCTGTCGGCGCCATCCATGGCGCCTTTTCCTCCCGTTGGTCAGCGGACTAAACCCTTCGATTCCACCTTTATCTGGTGGGAAGTTTTTGCCGAAGCAAAAAATTCAAACTAAGGCGCCGATTGGAATCGAACCAACGCATAAAGGTTTTGCAGACCTATAAGAAAAAATCTTATTTCATTATATTATAAGTAATTATGGGACAGACCTCTTCGATGTTCTACAAATATTCTACAGTGAAAAGTCAAGCAAAGACTAATAAATCGGACCAGAGGGGAACCGTGAACGGCTTTCGGCAGCTCACAGCGGCAATTCTTTACCAAGCCATACACGATATAAAAACTGACGATTTTCGGGTAACGGCCCGAATGAAGGACCGCTCTATGTCCTGGATAAACAGTCCCGATTGTGAGACCCTTTGTAATTTTATTGATATGGACTATGAAAAAATTCGGGACCGGGCAATCTCGCTTTACCAGACGATTGTAGAACCCCCTACGGTGTACGAAAACTAAAAAGGTAAGGAAATACCCCCCGGCAAAAACAAACCCCGCCACGGGCTTCTATAAGCGTCTTTTTTTTCAAGTGCGGATTCCGTACCTACAACTATAGTTGTACCCTGGGCCGGAGCTTAGATCGGGTGGGTTAGAACCACCCCATTATGAAGGTGGGTGTTACATCGGTTGTGACCCCCTGCCAAGGAGCGTGATAGCTATGATGATCGTCCTAGCCCCGAACCGGGGCTTCTAACCTAGTTCGTAAGCTGCTGAGTACCCTGTAGGTCCAATATGAAGGGGGGCAATCCGATTGCTACCCCTACGAGTAAACTCATACCCTGGGCCGGAACCCGCCGCAGCAGGGCCGGAATCCGATTGCTTCGCTTTAGTGTGGAGCTGCCAAGGAGCGTGATAGGTTCCCCCAAACCGGGGAAAAGGGTAGGTATCGGTTACACCCCCTTTAGATCAACCGCAATATGCGGGAGCTTCACTCTATGTTAAGCATAGGCCGACCGACAACATTGACGGTTCATATAGGTGTATGAAGCTGGGGACAAAATGTCGTCAGCCGGGCCGTACATTTTAGTACCCTCCCTTGAAAATTGCCGAATACCAAAGAATTACTTCCGTTCAGCGTTCACACTGTTCACAATCCCTAGGAGCAGTGAACTGAACGAACGGGGGGCCAGGTATCTACCCACATTAAACCCCCCAGGTTTTGACCGCCGTAACACTGCCAACATTATTCCCGGCTAATTCTGTAAGCGCAAACACAGCAGAGTCAAGCCGATTAGGGGAATCGCTTGTTTCGCTCCCATCAAAACAACACATTTCATTCTCAAGATCATAAAATGGTACCCTATGCTTAACCCGCCCATGTTCGTACAAGGCGCTTACTGGTTCCGCCCGTATTAACTTACCCCGTGAAGATGTTGTGAGCCGTGCATTGATGTTGCGTTGGGCCGTCTGTAACGTGTGAAGCACCATGTCGCCACCATAATTTTTTTCGGCAATCACTAGATCGGCTTTCCACATCTGATAAGCTGCCGCCACCTCTGCCGCCCATTGGGCCGGGGTCCCGTGAAGGGAGCGATCATCCAAAACATAAAACAT
>NZ_AEEA01000139.1 GCF_000297095.1 Treponema primitia ZAS-1
GCACAGACCAGCATCAATGCTGAATTGCCGTCAGGAAAACAGCCGACCACCCTCGTCCGCCGCCGGATTTCACGATTCACCCGTTCAATCATATTATTAGTTCTGATTCGGGTCCAATGCGTATCAGGAAATTCCGTATACGTAAGAGTCTCCTCAATGCCCGTTCTCTACTACCTTTGNCGCCTCCTGTAATTTCATTTCCCGTAAATCGGCAATAACTTGGTTCGCCTTTTCGGGCTGCTTTCCGATTCTCTTGTGCGTGAATCGCTTTAAGCATTTTTGCTACTACTGCCATCCATTTTCGTGGTGTCTTCGAAAATACATTCCGATAAAAGTGAACGGTACACCGTTGGTACTTGGCTTCTGGAAAGGTCTCTCCAACAGCTTCCAACATTCCAAGGCATTTATCCCCTATGATGAGCTTGACTCCCGTAAGACCTCGGCCTTTAAGCCACTGAAAAAACGATACCCAACTCGCTTTGTCTTCTTTCATCCCTTCCGCGGCACCTAAAACTTCACGATAGCCCTCTTCATTTACCCCTATTGCCACTAAAAT
>NZ_AEEA01000140.1 GCF_000297095.1 Treponema primitia ZAS-1
TCCGTCGCGGTAGACGGGAGCGGGAATGTGTATGCCGCTGGATACCAGACAGGAACAGGGACCTATACCTACGGGACCGGCGTAAGCGCTACGGGGACCTATGCCGCCGGCAACAATGTGGTCCTGGTTAAGTATGATGCTGATGGGACGGCCCTGTGGGCACGGACGGTATCGGCGGGGTCATTCGTATCTTACTTTATCTCCGTCGCGGTAGACGGGAGTGGGAATGTGTATGCCGCAGGATCCCAGTATGGAACAGGGACCTTTACCTATGGGGGTGTAAGTGTTGTGGGGTCCTACTCCTCAGGCGCCAATGTGGTCCTGGTTAAGTATGATCCCTCGGGGACGGCCCAGTGGGCAAGAACGGTAACGGCGGGGTCAAGCGGTTCCCAATTTTCC
>NZ_AEEA01000141.1 GCF_000297095.1 Treponema primitia ZAS-1
GATCCATGTTCCTCTAAAAACCGCGCCAAGATCCGGTTCTTTATACAATACCGCACCGCCTCAGTTACCGCCTGTTCCAGGGCATAGCCACCCCATTCTCCCGCACCTTTGCGACAAACTGTGCATACCCCGCCAAGTTTTCACTTCTCCGGAGCAGTTCTATATTCTGTCCATAATTAATATTATACACCGTGATGATCAGGTCAAGGGAGATTTTTTCACCC
>NZ_AEEA01000142.1 GCF_000297095.1 Treponema primitia ZAS-1
GCCCATGAGGAAGGTTTTCATATCGCCGCCGCCCCACATAAGCGCCGCCCCAGCCATACCCTGGGCAAAGAGCCCCGAAAAGGGGCCGGCAGCCTTGGCAAGAGGATACCACCGGAGAAAGGCCCCCGGCTCAAAAGTAGCGTAATCGGTAAAGTCATAAAAAAAGCCCAAAGAAACCCCGGCAGCCAGGGCAGGCGAAAAGCGGTATTCCCCCGCCAAACCGGGACCAAAGGCTATGCCCTCCACGGAGTACCAGGGGGCCTCAAGCCCCAGTGAAAGGCTTAAAGGGGAGCGGTCCCCGGAAGGTTCCTGGGAAAAGGCTGGGAAGGAA
>NZ_AEEA01000143.1 GCF_000297095.1 Treponema primitia ZAS-1
GGACTGGTATGTGGAGCCCCGGATTCGCGGGGGTTACCCTTTTATCGCCGGGGCGGGTGTTGCGGTGGGATGGCGGCCTAAAAAGAATGGGGAATTAAAAGCCGCTCGGCAAGAGGCTGAGACAAAACGA
>NZ_AEEA01000144.1 GCF_000297095.1 Treponema primitia ZAS-1
ATTTACCGGCACAAAATACCTCATTTTAGTAGAATCCATATATAGTATACACCAGTTTCTTATAAAGATATATATAAAAAACATAAAAAGTGGTGTCTGGCACCACTTTGCCGCCGGTGGGTGGAGGGAGGGCGTCCCTGCTGGAGGAGACCTACTGGGCTCCGTAAGCGAATTCTACCTGCGTGCGAGCGCCAGGGATGCCCCTCCCTCCCCCCGTCTTTGCCGATTAGTCCGGGGTCCGGTCCTATTCTTTCCCGCAATATATGCTATAATAACAATATGTATGCCTTGACCCCCTGCGCCGCCGGCTGCGGCCGAAACGCCCTTACCGGTTCTCCGGTCTGTGCCGTTCATGCGGCGGATCCGAAAAAAGAAGCCCGGCGTATTGTGGAATATATTACCCAACGGGAGCTTATCAAAGACCTCAACGCCTCGGGGCTCAGCTTTGAAAACATCGATTTTTCCCGCCGCCGGTTTTACGGCTGCAACTTCAGCGGCGCTTCCTTTTCCCAATGCTCCTTTGTTGATAGTGTTATGCGGATGAGTTTTTTCGATTTCGGCAGGTTCTATGACTGCGATTTTTCAAAAAGCGATTGGCAGTTTTTAAGTTTTGGGGGGTCCTCCATTCTGAACTGTACCTTTGAAGGTTCGGAACTGGTACACATTAACTTCGGCGGCGCCGGTATTACGGAGTGCCGTTTCAATAATTCGAATTTGTATAACAGCCGTTTTATCAATGCCCAAATGGATTGCTCCGATTTTATTAATTGTAACATAAAAAAAACCTACTTTATCAAGACCAAACAGGAAGGGATATCCTTTAAGTCATCTAACACGGCGGAAGCTATCTTTGAGTACGGAGAAGGGGATTAAGTGAAAGTCTTTTTTCATTACTGCAGTTTTGGTTTCAGCAATTGCTATGTCCTTGGTACCGAGACGGCGTCTCGCGAGGCGATCATCATCGATCCGGGGAATATAGACAAGGCGATTCTCGACTTTATTGAACAGAAGAACTACAAACTCATGGGGGTACTGATAACCCACGATCATCTGAACCATGTTCACGGACTGCGGACCCTCAAACGAATCTACGATGTGGAAATATACGCGGTGGATCATCTGATCCTCGAACATAAAACAAACATGGTAAAGGATGGAGATTCCTTGAATATCGGTTCATTTCATATTGAGGTAATTTCTGTACCCGGCCATTCATCGGATTCTGCGGTGTTCAAGATAGATCATCTGCTTTTTACCGGCGATGCCCTTAATGCGGGTATGCTGGGAACCACCGCCAGCTCCTACGGCGCCGAAGTACAGATGGCTGCCCTGCGGACAAAGATATTCCCCCTGCCGGGAAATTATATAGTCCTCCCCGGCCATGGCCCGCCTTCTACACTGGAAACGGAGCGGCGCTTTAATGCCGGAATACAGAACTTCGAGCAGCACAAAAACAAACGCCGATCCTACAACATGGAAACCTGGGGCGATTAGCCCCCCCTATGGACCCCGATTAGGTTACCGGGAACGCACTAAAACTAC
>NZ_AEEA01000145.1 GCF_000297095.1 Treponema primitia ZAS-1
GGATTGAAACGCCGCCAAATGCTCCTATCGTCAATCCATCATAAGTCGCACCTTCGCGGGTGCGTGGATTGAAACAACTAATGGTGGGAACCATGACCAGGGTATTGTTTGGTCGCACCTTCGCGGGTGCGTGGATTGAAACTCGAAAAACACCATTGAGAGTTATGAATCTTATGTCGCACCTTCGCGGGTGCGTGGATTGAAAC
>NZ_AEEA01000146.1 GCF_000297095.1 Treponema primitia ZAS-1
TGTACGTCCGCCATATCCAACACAATCCGTTTATCGTCGCACCTTCGCGGGTGCGTGGATTGAAACAACGGACCCTGGGATTTGTTAGATGATTATATCGGGGTCGCACCTTCGCGGGTGCGTGGATTGAAACCGATCCCACCCATCCATATTATTAGTAGAGGTGCTGTCGCACCTTCACGGGTGCGTGGATTGAAACCAAAGCTGTCATAAGGTCCTTATACTTAGGCAGTC
>NZ_AEEA01000147.1 GCF_000297095.1 Treponema primitia ZAS-1
TCGTTAAAATAGAGGTGTATGTCCAGGTGGACCGTTTTACCTGTAAGGTACTCCGGGAGGAGTTCGTTGTTCTGAATAGCTAGGGAGGCGACAGGGCGGCCAATACAGGCGGAGAGGAGATGACGCAGGGCATCACGGGAGTCCTCGTTGTCGTCGGTAAAAAGGCTTTTAAAGACAAAATCCGAAAGGATGTCCAGGGGAACGCCTTTTTCTGCGTTCTCCCTGGCCTTCCGGCGCAGTTCACCCCAGAAAAAGGGGACCAGGAAAGATAATTTCATAACAGCTCCTTAATGGGCTTAAGCCCAGGTTTTAGGCGCGGCTCTTCGGCCCGCCGCATATATAAGGGAGTTATGATGAAAAGTGCTTTACCCTGAGGATCGATTTTTTTAAAATTCGTATGGGGTGATTTTTTTGTCCAAGTTTAGCCCCCCTATGGACCCCGATTAGGTTTCCGGGAACGCAC
>NZ_AEEA01000148.1 GCF_000297095.1 Treponema primitia ZAS-1
GGCATTTTGAAAAGGGTGACCCGACCTTGGTCGGCAGTCACCTTTCTGGCGCTGATGGTTCTGGGGGGGTGCATGAATCCTCTGGCAGAGCGGCCCTCCACCGAGGGGGGCGTCACGGATGCGGTTCCCGATGGCTACGGGCGGGTGACTGTCACCCTGGCAGGGACCGGGGCGCGGACCCTGTACCCTGCGGAGATGGAATTCGGCGATATTATCCTGAGTTTCCAGGGGCCTGTGGGGGCAAGCCATGAGCCGGTTACCGGCGGTTCCGCCACGGTGGACCTGCCCTGGGGGCCTGGACCATTACTGCCACGGCGTATACCAAGGCTGAGTCGGCAGTGGCGGCGGCCTGGGGCAGCGCGGCAACCACTATCGGTGTGGGGGACAATGATCCGGTACACATCACCCTGTCGCCCTATACGGGGGACGGCGCGGCGAAGGGAACGCTGCGCTTTGCCATCGGCATTGACGGGG
>NZ_AEEA01000149.1 GCF_000297095.1 Treponema primitia ZAS-1
CTCTCCAACCCCATAAAGGCGTCCGAAAGTCGCAGTTCCCACTTTTCCGGCGCTTTCTCCAAACCGTTATACAGGACGATAAATTCCGGCTTGGGTATCTTCACTAGGGCGGTTTTATACAAAGCCCGATGCGCGATTATTTTCTCATAAACCCGGACAATATACGACAAAATCCGCAGGGGCATGTTCTGGTTGAGGGTAGACTGGTGTTCTATCACGAATACCAGTTTATCACCCACGGTAAAAGACAGGTCGTTGATCCGGTCCATGTAGAGAACATCCTCCAGGGTGTTGATAGTTATCGATATAGCCGGATCGTATTCGATACCCTCCAGGGCGGCATATAGCTCCCTAAGTCTATCCTCGTCATTAAAAAGTTTGGTAAAAACACTGTCCTTATACTTCGTATTCACACTCAATTACTTTTCCTCCTCAAAATAGTGGGGACCGATCTGTCCCGATTTACCCCTGTTATGGGTGGTATGGAAGAAAATGCTTTAGTGGGAGGAAAATATTTGAGAAAAATGTCTTTTTTATCTTTCAATTTCAGCGATTCTTCTATAAACTTATATAAAGAAGCAGTGAATAATGGACAGGAAAGCCCTGGGCGGCGGTGGCGTACACCAACACGGACTACTACCGAGCCGAAAACTTAAGGAAGCGGTAGGTATCCGATAATGAGTAAGCGAAGATTACAAAAAAGAACGGTAACAAAAAGGAAGTTCCCCGGGATTTTTCTGGGGGGGAGCCTCCTTTTACTCACAGTTATGGTAATTGGGGCGATCACCCTCTACAAGAATTGGCCCCGCCCGACATGGTATGTGGAGGCAGGGCTTGAAAAACAATGGGGTGAGCTGTTAGAAAAAGCTCCCTCCCCTCCCCCCTTCACGCGTCTTAGGGTCTACGATCCCGTGGCCGGAATTAAGAAGGGCCAATACGGTATTATTATTACGAAGGATTTTCTGGCCGGCCAATCCGACATCGACCAAAACAGCGATACTAACACCGAAGCCGGCGGCGCTCCGGCGGAGGCAGCCCCGCCTTGGGAACCGCCCATACGGGTATTCCCACAGCTCTACCAGAACCGGACAGATTACCAGGGAACCATACCCCTGGCCCTGGACCCCTGGCTCATACTCCGCAAAACCGGGGACCCCCAGCTTAGCCTGGAGCGTATCCGGAACCCCGCCGGCGGCGCAGGCAGCCTTATCATCCCCGGCGCCGAAGCCGATGCGGTTCACGCCTGGCTGTGCCAGCTTTTACAGGACAGCCCCGGCAGCTTCCCCCAGGACCAGCGGACCTGGGACGCCGCAAAGGAGCGGCTCATCTACGGCAACCGCCGTTTCCAGCAGGGCGCCCTGACCTACACCTGGTTTGACGTATGGCTAACCCTGTTACGGAACGATCCCGCCTGGGTATACGCCCCCCTCAGCATGGCCCGGGAACTCTCCGCCTACGACGCCGGCCGTCTGGACGCCACCCTTTTCCCCATACCTTCGGACTGGAACACCTACGGCCTTCAGGCAGACATCCTCTGGGCCATCCCCGAAGCCCCGGACAAACTGCAACCCAAACTTGATCCCGCCAAAACCTGGCTTGCCGCCCCGGAAACCCAAGCCCTCATCGCAGAAATACTCGGCTGGATCCCCGCTCACCCCAACGGCAAACCCCACGACACCATGGCGAGAGAAGCCCAGGTAGCCTGGTTCAGCAGCGCCTTTATTTGGCATTCCCGGTGAAGCCATGCGCAGACTGGGTTTTCGAAAGCACACAATTGGTCGGGGGGGCCTGTCTGGAAGGAAACGTATGGGGCCTCCCAGAGGGTCCCTCCATACGTTTCCTTCCCGACACCCCACTCCGTACTAATTGACGG
>NZ_AEEA01000150.1 GCF_000297095.1 Treponema primitia ZAS-1
GGGGGAAGCCCGGCGGCGAGGGGAAGGGATAATACAGGCCGCCCATACACCACCACCGGAGTACTCTGAGCGTCATGGAAGAAGCGGCCTGGGGTGGGCATAGTACGAGAGGCGTCTTGTCTTCTTGATGCTTAGAGGAAATGGCAGACCGGAGCGGAGCGTCCCCGGAGGCACCGGAACGACCGTTACTGGTAGAGGGAGTGTAGGCGCCGTAGGGGATGTTCCGTTCCGGTCTGTTTGAGGATTAGCCGTGGGGAACCGCTCTTTATCTTCGGGAGGGCGCCGGGGTTTTTTACGTTGGGCCGAAGGGCCAGCGTAAAAAAGGGCGGCAGGACTTGCTTTGACGATTATGCCTAGAGGACCAGGGCGGAAGACGGAGAGCGGTGCCGGATCCTGGAGGGAACGAAGTGACCGGAAGGTCCGGCACAGGGACCATGCTTGGAGCGGCATGACTGGAACGGGCCTGGAGGGAGCGAAGGACCGAAGGGACGTAGCGGAAGGAAGGGCTGGGCCAGGGGAAGGACTAGGCTGGGAAAAGGTTCCTCGGAGTTTGGAGCTTTAGCCGATGAAGCTTTATGACAAAACCAGCCTGTAATGAGTTGAGAAAAACCGGAACGGTTTTTGTCCATTTCTTTTTTGGGTAGAGTACGAGGAGCCGATAGTTCCGGAGAAGCGTTACGCTGGGAGAGCAAAAGGCTAGAGTGGGCTTCAGGCGGTCCAAAATTGCCTTATGCTTATACGTCGATCTATACGACTGACGAGCTGGAAGCTGAGACAAATGATGAAAAACGCGGAAAGATGTGGCAGCTTATCACTGATTTTAATATGAAGATGCTGCCCGATGATGAAGCAGTTACCCGGCTTGCTGGACTTTACATTACGGAGGAGGCAGTTCCAGCAGCTTATACGACAGACGCTGCTCATATTGCGATTATGACTTTTTATGGTTTAGATTTTATTGTGAGCTTAAATTTTGAGCATATTGCCCGGCCTTGGACGGAGGAGCGGGTTCGGAAGGTCAATATTCGGGAAGGCTATAAGGGTATTGGTATTTACCGGCCTGAGGAGGTATTAGATTTATGAAGACGGTACAAGAATATATGAATGATCCTCGAATTACGGAAGATCCGGCCATGAAGGATTCTCTGGATTTAATTAAGGAAGTCCACGCCATAAGGCTCAAGGTTCAAGATGAAAACAACGGGTTTTCGGCTGCTGAACGTAACCGCCGGGCAGAAGCGTCTTTGGCATCTCATGGGATTACCTTCTGTCGAGATTTGTCCGGAACAGGGAAGATTGGTGTTTTGCGAAATAATTAAACGGGGAAGTACGCCTTTTCTTATACCTTCGTATTCAATTTAAAGTTATCCAATCATTAGAATAATGGTAACCGTCAAAACAACCACTTCTACGAATAAGCTGAAAAAAGGAGTACCCTAGCGGAAATACATTAAAACCGGAGGGACGAGAATGAAGAAGCGGTACAGCGAGGGAGAACGGCAGGGCCACGTGGCAGCCTGGGAAGCGAGCGGGTTAAGTAAATGGGCCTATGCCAAAGGGCAGGGTATCCATCCGACGACCTTTAATAATTGGACAAAGCCCCCGACAAACGAGGAAATCCCGTTTGTAGAAATCAAGGCGGGGCCGGGAGGAAAGCGAAGCATAGCCAGGATCGAAATCGAAATAATCAGGTTGAGATTGCCCCCGGCAATAAACCTTGGAGACCTGCGGCAGCTGCTTGGCGGGAAGGAAGAATGGCTATGACCGTAGATATCAATGCGGTACGGATATTTATCCGGCCCGGATATACGGACCTGAGAAAAGCAGTGAACGGGCTTGCGACAATTATAGAGGAGCAGATGGAACAGGACCTGTTAAGCGGGAGCCTATATTTATTCTGCAACCGCCGGAGGAAACTGCTGAAGGTTATTTGGTGGGATAAGACGGGGTTCTGGCTAAGCCAGAAACGGTTGGAGAAGGATATCTTTCCATGGCCGGAACACAAGCGGGCAGTAGAAGAACTGAGTACGGATGAAGTGAAGATGCTCCTAGCGGGGATAGATTTCTGGAAAGCCCATAAGCCGATATATTATACAAAAGTTTCATAAAAGGAATTTACACGGATACCAAGGCATGATAGAATTCTTGTATGGAAATAAAAAGCTTGGACGCGGAAATAATTCCGTTAGAAGTTCAGGAATATATAAGAAAGCTTGAACGAGAGAACCTTGAACTAAAAGAACGGCTGGATCTGCTGCTATACAAACGGTTTGTGCGGAGTGCAGAACAACTTCTTGCGGAAGAGAAACAGCCGCCGCTGTTTATTGAAACGGAAGATGAAACAGCGGGAGTACCGGAGAAAGAAAGCGATACTGCGGTACAGAAAGTACGGTCCTACAGCCGGAAACGGCCCGGGCGAAAACCGATAGACGAGAACCTCCCCCGAGTGGATCGCATTGTGGATATCAGCGAAGAAGAGAAGCGGTGTGCCTGCGGTTCCCAGATGGTCAGGATAGGTGAGGAAGTATCGGAAAAACTCCAAATAATCCCCCCAAAGATATATGTAGAACGGATAATCCGGCCTAAATATGCCTGCCGTGCCTGTGAAGGGACCGAGGATGAAGGGAAACCGGCGGTCAGGATAGCGCCGGTAGAGCCCGCCATTATTCCCCGCAGTATCGTAACGCCGAGCCTTTTAAGTTATATCATCATTCAGAAATATGAGGATCATCTGCCCTATTACAGGCAGGAGAAGCAGTTTGAACGGATTGGGGTCCACCTCAGCCGGCAGGATATGAGCAACTGGCAGCAACAGGCATGGGAAAAGCTTCACCCCCTTGCTGAATTGATGAAAAAGACGGTCAAGACCGGGCCGGTGATGCAGATGGACGAGACCACCGTCCAAGTGATGGGGGAGGAAGGCCGGGAGGATACACAGAAATCCTACATGTGGCTTGCCCGCGGCGGTCCGCCGGGGAAGCCGGTCATTTTATATGAATACCATGAAACCCGCGCTGCTCATCATGCCCGTGAATTTCTGGAAGGGTTCAGCGGCTACCTTCAAACCGATGGGTATGATGGATATGACCGGGCGGTGAAGGAACGGACTGATATTATACATGTGGGTTGTTTCGCTCATGCCCGAAGGAAATTCTTTGAAGCCTCAAAAGTTACAAAGAAGGCTGGTTCCGCAGAAGAGGGAATAAAACATATTCGTAAGCTCTATATGCTGGAAGAAGAATTGCGCGGCCAAAATTTAGAGAGCGCAGCATTTCT
>NZ_AEEA01000151.1 GCF_000297095.1 Treponema primitia ZAS-1
GTATGGGGGCCTGCCAGCTGGAAAAAATATCAGGAACCCCCAAAGGGTCCCCCTGATATTTTTTCCACTGTCACCCCCGATAACGTAGTGTGTGTGCGTTCCCGAGCCGCTTAGGGGGTCCATAGGGGCTTTTGTTTCACTTAACGGAATGTAGCCTGTAGCCAACCGGTACCCACTAATACGTTAGTGTGTTCTCGAACCATTTGGGGAGCCATAGGGTTTCTGCCGCATAACTTAACGGCAAGACTCAGCAGATCCATCTACCCAGCCTGCCACACCGGTTCTGCGAACCGGCCGGTGAAGCCATGCG
>NZ_AEEA01000152.1 GCF_000297095.1 Treponema primitia ZAS-1
AGCGGACAGGAAGTCCGCGANCTGGAGACCAAATCCCCCCCTCTCCGAAATTTTTTTCCCCCCCAAACAAGATGGGGGGATTTGAACCGGAGTCCCCGCCTCTTTAGATGCCGCGAAAGCGGCTTCGAGAGGGAGGAAAAGG
>NZ_AEEA01000153.1 GCF_000297095.1 Treponema primitia ZAS-1
TTGTAACTCCGTAATGGCCACGCGGCTTGCATTGAAGCTGGGCGATTACGTGGTGACGGAAGCCGGATTTGGTGCGGACTTAGGCGCGGAAAAGTTCCTCGATATCAAATGCCGGTTTGCCAATTTGAAGCCCTCGGCTGTTGTTATAGTTGCCACGGTGCGCGCCCTGAAATCCCACGGCGGTGTTGCCAAGGCAGATCTCGGCAAGGAAAATGTAGAAGCGGTGCGTAAGGGCTTACCGAATCTGCTGCAACACGTTGAAAACATCACGAAGGTATACAAGCTGCCTGCGGTTGTGGCTATCAATGCCTTCCGGAAGCCCGGCGAGGCTGATACGGAGGCGGAACTCAAACTCATCGCCGACGAGTGTAAAAAGCTCGGCGTTAACGTGGCATTA
>NZ_AEEA01000154.1 GCF_000297095.1 Treponema primitia ZAS-1
CTGTAATTCCGTAATGGCCACCCGGCTTGCCCTGAAGCTCGGCGATTACGTGGTGACGGAAGCCGGATTTGGTGCGGACTTAGGCGCGGAAAAGTTCCTGGACATCAAATGCCGGTTTGCCAATTTGAAGCCCTCGGCTGTTGTTATAGTTGCCACGGTGCGCGCCCTGAAATCCCATGGCGGTGTCGCCAAGGCCGATCTTGGTAAAGAAAATGTGGAAGCGGTGCGTAAGGGCTTACCGAATCTGCTGCAACACGTTGAAAACATAACGAAGGTATACAAGCTGCCAGCGGTTGTGGCTATCAATGCTTTCCGGAAGCCCGGCGAGGCTGATACGGAGGCGGAACTCAAACTCATCGCCGACGAGTGCAAAAAGCTCGGCGTTAACGTGGCCCTG
>NZ_AEEA01000155.1 GCF_000297095.1 Treponema primitia ZAS-1
CGGAACAGCCGCTTCGTGCCGGGCGGGTTCCTGTTGTTGTGCTTCCACTTGCTGCAATATCTCTGCTTGTTGTTTTTCCTCAGCCTCTTGTCGAGCCGCCTCTTGTTGTTGTGCTTCCGCTTGCCGCAGTATCTCTGCTTGTCGTTTTTCCTCAGCCTCTTGCCGTACCGCCTCTTGTTGCCGTGCTGTTTCCTGCCGCGCCGCCTCTTGCCGTTGTTCTTCCTGTAGCCGAGCCGCTTCCTGTTGCCCCGCTTCTAACTCCTCACTCCTACTTCCTAACTTCTCATTCTTTTTAGGCCGCCATCCCGCCGCAACACCCGCCCCGGCGATAAAAGGGTAACCCCCGCGAATCCGGGGCTCCACATACCAGTCT
>NZ_AEEA01000156.1 GCF_000297095.1 Treponema primitia ZAS-1
TATTTGGAATTCCCTGCTGCAGTAGACCCGCGCAGCGGGGCTGCGGAAGCAGACTCTACAAGCATGCTCGGCCGGGGATGCCCCTCCCTCCGCCCGTTTTTGCCAAACCGCCTATCACATCCCCCCAAGTTCTTCCCTCTTTGCATCCCTTCATTTGAACTTATTTTATACTACTATTGAATATTTCTTCTCCCCGATTTACAATAAGGAAACCCAATTTCTAATGAGGAAGTAAAATGGCCGAAAAACACATGGTTATGATTGATGGAAACACTGCGGCGGGTCAGGTGGCCCACGCGCTAAGCGAAGTAATTGCGATTTATCCGATTACCCCCTCCAGCCCCATGGGGGAAGTCTCCGACGAGCTTTCTGCCCAGGGCAAGAAAAATCTCTGGGGGACTATTCCCCAGGTGGTAGAAATGCAGTCCGAAGCCGGAGCAGCCGGAGCGGTCCACGGCGCCCTGACCACCGGGGCCCTCTCTTCTACCTTCACCGCCTCCCAGGGGCTCCTGCTGATGATCCCCAATATGTATAAGATCGCCGGGGAGCTCACCTCCACGGTGTTCCATATCGCCGCCCGGGCCCTGGCTACCAGCTCCCTTTCCATTTTCGGCGACCACCAGGACGTAATGGCCTGCCGGCAGACCGGCTGGGCCATGCTCTCCTCCAACAGTGTTCAGGAAGTGGCGGATTTAGCGGTTATCTCCCATGCCGCAACCCTCCGTTCCCGGATCCCCTTCCTCCACTTCTTTGACGGGTTCCGTACCAGCCACGAACTCCAGAAGGTCGAAGAAGTAAGCTTCGACACCCTAAAACAAATGATCGACGACGACCTGGTCCGGGCGCACCGCCAGCGGGGACTGACCCCGGAGAAGCCCGTTATCCGGGGTACTGCCCAAAATCCCGATACCTATTTCCAGGGCCGGGAAGGGGTCAACCAATATTACACCAAGGTTCCCGCCATTGTTCAGGCGGAAATGGACAAATACGCCAAGATTACCGGCCGGCAGTACTACCTCTACGACTATTTCGGCGCGAAGGATGCGGACAAGGTGATCATCATCATGGGTTCCGGCGCGGAAACCTGCGAAGAAACGGTAGAATATTTGAACAAAAAAGGCGAAAAGCTCGGCGTCCTGAAGGTCCGTCTCTACCGGCCCTTTGACGCTGCGGCCTTTGTAAAGGCCCTGCCCGCAACGGTAAAGGCTATCGCAGTCCTGGACCGGACCAAAGAGCCCGGCTCCCTGGGCGAGCCCCTCTACGAAGATGTGCGTACCGCTATCGGCGAAATTCAGGCTGCGGGAAAGGCCCAGTTCAAGGATTACCCCCTGGTAATCGGCGGCCGCTACGGCCTGGGTTCCAAGGAATTCACCCCCGCCATGGTTAAGGCGGTTTTCGACAACCTTTCTGGCAAGAAAACCCCCAACTTCATCGTGGGTATCAACGACGATGTACTGGGCCAGAGCATCGACTTCGACGAACATTTCGTCCTTACCGAAGAAGGCATGAACGAAGCCATGTTCTACGGTTTAGGAGCCGACGGTACCGTGGGGGCCAACAAAAACTCCATCAAAATCATCGGGGACGCCAAACCGGAGCTTTCCGCCCAGGCCTACTTCTCCTACGACTCCAAAAAGTCCGGTGGCTTCACCGTATCCCACCTGCGCTTCGGCAAGAGTGCCATTCGCCGACCCTACCTTATCACCAAGGCGGACTTCCTGGCCTGTCATAAGTTCTCCTATATGGAGACCTTCGACCTCCTGGCCAATATCAAGGACGGCGGTACCTTCCTCCTCAACAGCCCCTACAGCGCCGCCGAAGTTTGGGCGGAAATCCCCGTGGAAGCCCAGAAGCGGATCCTGGAAAAGAAGGTCAAATTCTACGTGATCAACGCCGCGGATATCGCCCGGAAAACCGGCATGGGGAACCGCATCAACACGGTCATGCAGGCCGCCTATTTCAAGCTTTCCGGGGTACTCCCCGAAGCTGACGCGGTCAAGTATATGAAGAAATTCATCGAAAAATCCTACGGAAAGAAGGGCGCCGACGTGGTCCAGAAGAACTACGACACCGTGGACGCCTCCCTCAATGCGGTTGAGGAAGTAAAGCACGGCGCTGCGGACGGCAAGCTCCATATGAAGCAGCCCTTCGCCACATCCAAGGACGCTTGGATCCGGGAAGTGCTGGGCGCCGTATCGGTCCAGGAAGGGGATAAGCTGCCGGTGAGTAAAATCCCTGCGGACGGTACCTTCCCCAGCGCCACCACCCAGTACGAAAAACGGGCGGTTGCCGAGCGGGTTCCCAGCTGGGATCCCTCCCTTTGTATCCAGTGCGGCCAGTGCGCGGCGGTTTGTTCCCACGCCTGTATCCGCTTCAAGAACCTCACGGATGCCGAAGTGGGCAAGGCCCCCAAGGGCTTTAAAACGGCGGATATTAAACCGAAACCGGTGGATGGCAAGAAGACGGTACTCCAGATTTCCGCTGAAGATTGTATGGAATGCGGTGTCTGCATCAACGTCTGCCCGGGAAAATCCAAGGAAGACCCGAATAAGAAGGCCCTGAGCTGGATTAACTATGCGGATAACCCGGTATACCACGCGGAACAAGCCGCATCCTGGGATTATTTCCTCAGCCTGCCCGAAGTTCCCGCTGTGGAACTCAACCTGGGTACCCCCAAGGGCCTGGCCTACAAGCGCCCCCTCTTTGAATTCTCCGGCGCCTGCGGCGGCTGCGGTGAGACCCCCTATGTAAAGATCCTCTCCCAGCTCTACGGCGACCGGGCGGTTATCGCCAACGCAACCGGCTGTTCCTCCATCTATGGCGGGAACCTCCCCACCACCCCCTACGCCCAAAACGCGGAAGGCCGCGGACCGGCCTGGTCAAACAGCCTCTTTGAAGACGCCGCGGAATTCGGTTTGGGTATGCGCCTTACCAGCGACAAGCTTGCCGAGTTCGCCAAGGAAGTGGCGGTTCTAGCCAAAGCCGAGGGTATCCAGGCGGCGCTTGTGGACAAGCTGCTTGCAAACCCCCAGAGCACGGACGCAGAAATTGACGACCAGCGGAAACTGGTGGATCAGCTTAAAGCCGCGTTAAAGGGCGATTCCAAACCCATAGCCAAGCAACTCGCATCCCTGGCGGATCACTTTATCAAGCGCTCCGTGTGGATACTCGGTGGTGACGGCTGGGGCTACGACATCGGTTACGGTGGCCTGGACCACGTCCTTGCCAGCAACCGGAACGTCAACGTCCTGTGTATGGATACCGAAGTGTATTCCAACACCGGCGGTCAGATGTCCAAGGCAACCCCGGTAGGGGCCATCGCCAAGTTCGCCGCCGGCGGTAAGGATATTACCAAAAAGGACCTGGGCGCACAGGCCATGAGCTACGGCTATGTGTACGTGGCCCGTATCTCCATGGGCGCCAACATGGCCCAGACCATCAAAGCCTTCCGTGAAGCGGAATCCTATCCCGGAGCTTCCCTTATCCTCGCCTACTCCCACTGTATCAACCACGGCATCGACATGAGCAAGGGTCTGGAGCAGCAGAAAGCGGCGGTTACCAGCGGACTCTGGCCCCTGTACCGTTACGATCCCCGGCTTAAGGCGGAGGGTAAGAACCCCTTCCAGCTGGATTCCAAGGAAGCCACCACCAGCCTGGAAGACTTTATGTACAAGGAAGTCCGGTTCAAGAGCCTCAAGGCCGCTTCCCCGGACCGCGCCGACGCCCTGCTTGCCAAGGCCAAAGCCCACGCAGAACGGGTGTGGAAAGAGTACAAGTACCTGGCGGATAGACCTTTCTAAGATAAAGTCCTGACAACAGAGCCCGGAATTGCTGCGCTAGCGGTAGTTCCGGGCTTTTTTTCAGTTAACATCTTGCGGTATTGAAAAAACCTCGTCAATATCGCATAGTATACACGAGGTACGGTTATGCCAGATGATATTATTGGGAAGGTTTTCTCCCTTATTTCCGGGAATGATGAGCCGGATTCGGATAAAAAGGCCCTGCTCAAGCAGGTAGTTAAGGAAATTGGTCAAAATAAATACGCAAGATTTTACCGGGTCAGAACAGATGAGATAGATCCCTCCTTTGCCGCTTATATCTATGAAATATATAAAATAGTGTATCCCGCCTGCGCTTTTGTGCAGAATAGTTCAAAAATAAGCCGGATGCGGCAGATTACGGTGGAAGCCTTCATGAGCAAGGAGAACCTGGAAATAATCCGGAAGCTCCGCCCCGAGGTGGTTCAGGACAAGGTTAAAAAGCTGGAACCCCAGGAGCTAAGCCGGCAGCTTAAGGAAGACCTGGCGTCCCTTTTTGCGGCCTTTGACGGCAGCCGGGTTGCCAATATGAACCGGTGTTACAATCTGAACACCGCCCTTATACAGTTTGCCCAATACGACTTCCTTTCCATATTGCGGAGATTCGATACCAGCCTGCCCGAAGGCAATACCGGTTATGTACCCCGGTTTCAGCCGGCAAAGGCGGTGGATGTACTCCAGGAAATGGCGGCATTCCGGGAGGTGATCCAGAACCTTGAGCCCGGGGATGACTGGAAAAACGCCCTGACGGTGATGAAAATTGCCCGGGACGGCCAGGAACTTATTCCCCTGAATGTGTGGAATATGCTGCTCATGAATCTGCGGGAGCTGAAGAATTCCAATATCATCGAGCTCATGGGACAGTACGCCTCCAAAAACCCCATCTGGCTGATAAAGCATGAACCCATTGATGAACAGTTAGCGGAAACATGGCTTGAAGCAAAGGGCAGCGAAGTCAACGGGGTCATCGACAGTATCATGACCAGACAGCGGAACAGCCAGATTGAAGCCCTGGCCATAGGCGTGTTCGGTACCCCGTCGGTAACAAAACTGCAATATTACAACAGAGAGATCAGTGATAGTATTATTGATATCGGACTTGGTGGTTTTGACTATGCCTCCCCCTTAAATTACCTCGTAGCTTTTATTCAGGATTTTATCACGAAGGAAATGCAGGAACTCTGCGATATACTCCTCGTCCGGGGGCAATGGGTAAACAACGCCCTTTCCCTGGAAATGTCCAATGCGGTCCACGCCATTACCGACACCACCGAAGAGATTGATGCGCTGGATGAAACCCTTTCGGATACCGGTACCCACGGAACCCGTTTTAGGGCAGCCCTGCTCCGGGCGGAACGGGACAAGGTCCAGGCCAGGTATGTTAACAGTGTCGCAGCGGAACTGGACGAACAAGCCCTGGAATTGATCAAAGCCGCAGTCCAGAACCTGGTGGTGGTGGGTAAATTTATGAAAAACCTCTTAGGGGATTCCCAGAAGAGCCCTCCCGAGGTGATCATCAACTGGAAAGAGCTGGGATATTTCACCAAGGCCCCGATGAGTCAGCGTTTAACCGATGCGTATAAAAAGATCAATTTCTTTGTACAGTTAATGTTACTGCAAACCCATTCTGAATGATCCGGGAGTAAAATTATGTACCTGACCAAATCGACCAATATCCACCGTATCGGATTTGTTTCAACCCGTTTTCAGGGCACCGATGGTGTATCCCTGGAGACCGGCAAGTGGCGTCAGGTGCTTGAAAAAATGGGTTACGACTGTTATTTCTTTTCCGGTCTCTCCGACTGGGATCCTGCAAAATCCATGGTGGTGGATGAGGCCTTCTTCGGCCACCCTATCATTGAGGATATACAGGAACGCTGCTTTGGCACCGTTACCCGGGGCGAAGGGCTCACCGGGGAAATCCAGGCTATCCGGTTCCGTCTAAAACGGGCTATCTACGAATTTGTAGAATCCTTCAACATCGATCTCCTAATCGTAGAAAACGCCCTGACCATTCCCATGAACATTCCCCTGGGGCTGGCCCTTACGGAGTACATCGCCGAGACCGGGATCCCCACCATAGCCCACCACCACGATTTTGCCTGGGAGCGGCAGCGTTTTTCCGTAAACTGTATAGAGGATTACCTGGCCATGTCCTTCCCTCCCCGGCTGCACACCATCAACCATGTGGTGATCAACTCCGAGGGACGTCAGCTGCTTTCCTACCGCTGCGGTCTTTCTTCTATCATCATTCCCAATGTGTTTGACTTTGATACGGAGCCTCCTAAGCTGGACGACTACGGACGTACCCTGCGGAAGGACCTGGGGGTAGCGGATGACGAGACCCTGCTCCTCCAGCCCACCAGGATGGTCGCCCGTAAGGGAATTGAACACGCCATTGAGCTGGCGAACCGGCTTAAGGGTAAAAAAGCTAAACTGTTGATCAGCCACCAGGAACGGGATGAAGGTTCAGAGTATTACGAGCGGACCATGGATTACGCAAAGATCCTGGGGGTGGATGTAATTGTCCGGCCGGACATCATCGGCGCCGAACGGGGAACCACCGAGGAGCCGGACGGAGCTCCGGGAAAGAAAAAATACAGCCTCTGGGATTGTTACCTGAACGCAGATTTTGTAACCTATCCCTCAACCTATGAGGGGTTCGGCAACGCATTCCTGGAAGCCATCTGGTTCAGAAAACCTATACTGGTAAACCGTTATTCCATTTTCCAGCAGGACATAGAACCCCTGGACTTCGATGTGGTGGTGATGGAAAATTACGTAACCCCCGAAACCATTGAAACCGTGGAAGCCATCCTGAACAGCGACGGCGCCGTGGATGTGATGACCTCCAAAAACTACGAGCTGGGCAGGAAGTTCTTCTCCTTCAAATTACTGGAACAGCGTCTGCACCAGGTGATGATGAACTTCGGCCAGTTTTAAAGTTTAGCTTCTTCCCAGAATTTATCCATGGCGGCAAGATTTCCCGGCTTCATCTCCTGACCGGTTTCCTTCATTCGTTTTTCCACATGGGTAAACCGGGTAACAAATTTGGTATTGGTCCGTTGCAGCGCCACAGAGGGTTCAACCTTAAGAAAACGGCAGAGGTTCACCACAGAAAAGAGCAGATCCCCCAGCTCCCCCTCCAGGGCCTCTTTCTGGTTCTTAACTCTCTCGGGAAGCTCCTTGGCATGGAGGCTTATGGCCTCCAGTTCCCCGATGGCGGTGGCAACTTCCCCCAGTTCTTCCTCAACCTTGCCCATGACGCCTTTGATATCCGGCCAGTCAAAACCGGCCTTGGCGGCCTTCTTCTGAAGTTTACAGGCCCGGTCCAGGGGCGGCAGGGCACGGGATACTTCGTCCAGAAGGGAATCCTTGGGTTTGCGGCCCTCCTGCTCCACCTTAATCTTTGCCCAATTTTCCAAGACCTCGGCACTGTCCTTAACCTGGGACCGAGGGTCCCCTGCATCCCCGAATACATGGGGGTGCCGGCGGATCAGCTTTTCCGTAATGCTCTTAAGGGTGTCGGCCACGGAAAAAAGACCTTCCTGCTCGTGCATATAGGAAAGCATGGTTACCAGAAGAAAGAGATCCCCCAGTTCTTCCTTAATATGGGTGGGATCCTTTTCGTCAATGGCCTCTATACATTCGTAGGTCTCTTCTATCAAATCACCCCGGAGTGTGGTAGGACTTTGTTCCCGGTCCCAGGGGCAGCCATCGGGCGCACGGAGCTTGACTACGGTTTCGTAAAGGGCTTTAAAGGCTTCGGTTTGGGCAAAATTTTGATTAGACATACCTTAGTTTTGTCTATAATTACGGAAAAAATCAAGGGCAGATCCTCTTCTTATTCCATTCGGGCAGCAATTTCTCCGGCCCCTCCAAAAGCGCCCGTACCAGGGCGGCGGCGGCGGCTTCCAGAACCTGGTCCAGTACCGGTTTTTCAGCGGCGCTGAAATCCGAAAGGACCCAGCCGGAGATGTTATCGTGGTTCGGCCTGCCTATGCCGATACGGAGGCGCCAGAAATCGGGGACGCCAAAGCAGGTCTTCATGGACCGCAGACCGTTGTGTCCACCAAGCCCCCCGGAAAATTTGAAGGATGCGGTTCCCAGGGGTATTTCCAACTCATCGTGGACCACCAGTATCCTTTCCGGGGGAATCTTGAAAAAGGCAGCCGCAGTCTGGACAGATTCCCCGGAGAGGTTCATGTACGTCTCGGGCATGAGAAAGTGGAACCGGGCAGGCCCCTCCCCCCCTAAAACGGCCCGGTCCAAACCGGCATAAAGGCCCTTGTATTTCTTCTGCCAGTTCAGGGAACCCGCAAAAGGCAGGAGTTCCACCAGGAGCCGTCCGGCGTTGTGCCGGTTATTGGCGTATTCCTGCCCGGGATTCCCCAGGAATGCGATAAGTTCAATCATTATGTTTGCCAATCTCCGCGTAACATAGTAAACTAGTATAAGCAAAAATTATAGGGACAGCATGGATATACAAAAGACGATTAGCGCCCTTCCGCCCGATTTTTTAAGCGGGAAGCGGCTGCACTATGGTATAAAAGAAACCGGGGATGCCAATGAGATCGACCTGTGGTCCCTTGAGGAGTTGTTTGATCTTGCCGGCCTGGACCGGGAGGATCGGGCAGCCTTTTCGGACCGGGACGGAATAGCGGTCCAATGCGGCGGCTGGCAGTCCTGGTCTGCGGGCTGGGAACTCTTGGGAACGGAGGCCCTGCCCAAACGGGTCCGGCTTATCCCGGAGCTGCTCAAGCTCACCAACCGTCCCGGGGATACAAAGGCGCCGGCAAACAGGAGGGGCAGGAACTGGCTCATAGGCCACTTTATCATGTACCTCCGCGCCGGAGACCGCTACCTCTGCATAGCCTCAGGCGAAGGGGATGGGCTGCCCCCGGTAACGTTCAGGATAAACCGGAAAAAAGCCCTGGTCAGCGCTGAAGTCTACTGTCCCGGCAAAACCTGGAAGGAAGGGGAAACTGCGGCGGAACTTTCGGTTTTCTTTGCCCGGGGATTTTTCAGCCTCAAGGACATCCTGAAAAAACTGTACCATCAGGATGATGCCTTCAAAACCGTCAATTTTCTGGGAGCGGTACCCGGGGGCTACGAATCCTGGTACAACCACTACACGGCGATCAACGAAAAAATCATACTTCAGGACCTCGAAAGCCTGGGCAAAACCGATAACCTCATCAAGCTGCGCTATCTGGACCGTCAGAAACCGGTGGTGTTCCAGATTGACGACGGCTGGGAAAAGGCGGTGGGAGACTGGGAGGTAAACCCGGAACGTTTCCCCCAGGGGCTGGCGCCGATTGCAAAACGGATAGAGGAAGCGGGGTATATCCCCGGTCTCTGGCTGGCCCCGTTCCTGGTAACAAGGCAATCCCGTATTTTTTTGGAAAAACCGGAATGGGTCCTTCGGGACGAGGCGCGGCATAAACCGGTGGTGGCGGGGTTCAACCACCTCTGGGATAATCAGTATTACTGTCTGGACATTTCCCGTGATGATGTACTGGATTATCTTAAAACCCTTATTGACCGGGCCATGGACGAATGGGGGTTCCGCTACATCAAACTGGATTTTCTCTACACCGGCCTTTTCCCCGGGATCTTCGCTAATAAGGGCAGCCCGGATGAACACTACCGCCGGGCCTGTGCAGTCCTCACCGCCCGCAACAGTAACGCTGCGGGGCTGCCCGCTGCCTACCTTGGCTGCGGCCTCCCCCTGGGGCTCTCCTACCGGCATTTCCCCCTCTCCCGTATCGGGGCGGATACCATGGGAAACTGGGATTGGATCCTGGTAAAACTGCTGGGGCACGTGGGCCGTCCTTCCGCATATGTCAGCCTCATGGACACCATAGGCCGCTCCTTTATGAACGGCACTATCTATATCAACGACCCGGATGTGATATTTCTGCGGAGCAGTAAATGTAACCTTTCGGTTAACGAAAAGGAACTAATCGCCCTGGTAAACTTTCTCCTGGCGGGGCAAATCATGTTTTCAGACAATCCCCACAGCTTAACCGAAGCCGATATAGCCCTGACCAGGCGCATCGCGGAACTGTACCACCGGCTGGAAGGGGACGAATACGGGGCGGTCCGCATAGGCCGGGATGTTTTCCGCCTGGAAAGCCGGTCGGGACGCACCGCGGGGATCATCAACCTTTCGGGGCGGGTCTGGCGGACCGGGAAGGACAAACAGCCCTGGGACGCCGTAGATTTTCTCATAGATCATTGTTATTTACCGCAAAATACAGAGGAAGGGGTGTTTTTTGCCCCCCATTCTATTACAATTATACAGGTAAAGGCATAATGGAAAAACAAATTTATATAATTGGTCACCGGAACCCCGATACGGATTCGGTGGTATCCGCCGCAGCTTACGCCCGGCTTAAACAGGCCCAGGGGCAGCAGAATTGTTTTGCCGCCCGGGCGGGGAATCTTAGCCCCCAGACAGAGTACATTTTTAACCGCTTTAAAGTACCCGTACCGGAACATCTCCCGGATCTAATCCCGAAAACATCCTATTATCTTTCGGACCCCCCGGTAACCATCTCCGAGGATGTCGCCCTCTGGGATGCCCTGGAACGGATGCAGAAAGAATCGCTGCGGGTTATCCCCATTGTTGATGCCCAGGGAATGTACAAAAGTATGCTCCACTACCGGGGCTTTGCCAATTACATCATCACCCACATCAACCCCCATAAGAAGTCCTATTTTCCCGTGTCCATCAACCATTTGATCAGTACCCTCCGGGCCCAGCCCATCACGGTGTTTAACGCACAGGAGGTGAAAAAGTCCCCCATTGTGGTGGCCGGTTCCTATAACGAATATTTCAAGCAGCACCTTGAGGAGGCGAGCCCCGCCGATGCCCTGGTAATCCTTGGGGATCGCTGGGATCTGCAGAAGTTCTGTCTCGAACGGAAGGTTCGGGCGCTGATCCTCACCAGCGGACATACCCTGGACCGTGAACTGTCGGCCCTGGCGGAAAAAAACGGGGTATCGGTGATAACCAGCCCCTTCGACACCTCCTCCACAGCGATGCTGATAATCTATTCAGCGCCGGTGGGCGCCATGGGTGACGATACGGTACCCCTGGTCCGGCTTAACGATCCGGTCCGCAAAATCCGGGAACCCCTTTCCAAGGCCCCTTCCCGGTGCCTCCCGGTGGGGGATGCCGATGGCCGGGTGGCGGGGCTTATCTTTGAGGGGGACCTGATCAAGGAACCGAATATCGAGGTGATCATGGTGGATCACAATGAGCCAAGCCAGGCTATTGAGGGGATTGAACACTACCACATTCAGGAAGTGATAGACCACCACCGGCTGGGGAACCTTTCCACCAAATACCCCATCACCTTTATTAACAAAGTGGTGGGCGCCACCTGTACCATTATCGCCAATCTCTACCGGGAAGCCCATGTCCCCATGGAAAAGGAAATCGCATCAATACTGCTCTGCGGCATCCTGGCGGATACCCTGACCCTTCACTCCGCCACCACAACCGATACGGACAGAAATACTGCGGAATACCTCTCCTCGGTCACCGGTTTGGACATAAGCCAACTGGGCCAGGAGCTCCAGACCGAAGCGAACCGTATAAACGCCCGGCCCGCGGATGAACTGGTTGCCATGGATATGAAGGAATACGCCGAACAGGGGGCGGAATTCTCGGTAAGCCAGATTGAAACCGACCGGCCGGACGACCTGATTACCCGGCGGGAGGAGATCCTGGGGGAACTGGAAAAAATAGCCCTTTCCCGGAACTACCTTTTCGCCGCGCTCCTGGTTACGGATGTTACCATCCTGGATTCCCTGCTCTTTGTGGCGGGGAAAAAAGCCTTTACCACCCTAATCAATTTCCCTCAAAAGGATACGGGGATCTATGTGATGAAGGACGTAGTTTCCCGGAAGAAACAGCTCATTCCGCTTCTTTCGGAACTGGTAGAAAAAGCGGGGGTATAAGTTGCAAATAGTATCAAAATGGTTTATTACTAAATTGCTATGAAAAGTAGCATTGGAGGCATTTTATGCAGGAAGTGTACGATTTTTTAAAGAAAACCAACACCTATTATCTGGCCACCCTGGAGGGTGATCAGCCCAGGGTACGCCCCTTCGGTACCATCGATCTTTTTGAGGGTAAGCTCTATATCCAGACCGGAAAAAGCAAGGACGTCTCAAAGCAGATCAAGGCAAACCCCAAAATCGAAATCAGCGCCTTCGACGGCGCCAGTTGGATCCGTATCCAGGCTAAGGCTATTGAAGACGACCGGCGGGAAGCGAAGGTGCATATGCTGGAGGCTTATCCGACCCTGAAGGACCGCTATTCCCCGGACGATGGCAATACCCAGGTGCTGTACCTCAAGGATGCGGTGGCAACCATCTCGACCTTTACCGGAGCGCCAAAGGTTATTAAGTTCTAAACCCCGTGCAACGAAGTTTCCCGCGCAGCCGCCGTTGTTGTTCCAGTACCGATTCCAAGGGCAGCGGTTCAGAACGGCTTGGGGAACAGGGCTTGCCCTCCGCATCCTGGATGGAAAGCCCGCCGTTGCCTATGCTCCGGGCAGCCTCCACTATGGGGAAAACCCCGGTCGCCAGGTATTTGGCGATGAGGGGGGTAAAAATTTCCACGGCAAAAGCCAAAGCCTGGGCGTAGATCTCCGGGAAGGACCTGGTTTCTGCGGGACTATCCCCTGCCGGGTAATACCAGGCCCGGTGTTCCCTGTTAAGGTAATCAATATCGTCGGGTAATTCTTCGGGGTAGATATAAACCAGGGGCATCTCTTCCAGTATTTGTTTTGCCAATGGGCTCTGAAATGCCGTTTTTCCGGGGTCCGTGTACCGGTAAAATCCCGCGCAGTCCCGGAAGGTATTGTCTATACGTTGGCTTAGTTTTTGGTCCTTAAGGGCCCGCTCGGGGAAGGCATGGCGGAGAGACTTGGCCAGAAGTTCCTTTAAGCCCCCCGGTGGATCTTCGCAGATTTGTGCCAGGCTGTCCTGGTCCCAGGATGCGGCGGGCTTGCCCCGGAGTTCTTCCAGCATGAGCACGTCCAGAACCCGTTCAAAAAAGGCGTGGATGTTTCGCTCCACCCCGCGCCGTTCCCCGCTAAGCTTCACGGTCTTATACACAATATAGGGATGACAGGCGCGATCCAGAATGGCGTGGGTCATGAAGCCCAGGGCATAGGCGCCTAGGGCGGTGATACCCCCTTCGGGGCGGTGGGCTGCTATGTCCTCCGGCGAGGCAGGCGGGTCCGGCAAGCCCAGCTTCAGGAGGGCCGCAGTAAAGGTCCCGGAAAAGCGGCGATGCAGCAGGGTTCCGTATTCCAGACCCACAGGCTTGGTCATCTGGTTATGGTAGAAAATATCCGGACCCTGGCAGCCCAAGACAAAGGAGAAATGGTAATCCTTTTCAACCTTTTCCCGGGCTCTTTTGGCAACTACCCCAAATTCAGGGTAGAGAACCCGGAACATCCCGGCGATCACGTCTTCCCCAAAAAGGGTATGCAGGATCTGGGAAGGCACGGTTTATCAGGTCAGTTTGCAGACCCGGTCAGTTCGCTGCGGGAACTGATAACCCGGGAAATCAGGCCGTACTTAACCGCCTCATCGGCATTCATCCAGTAGTCCCGATCCGTATCCTTTTCCACCTGGGTAAAGGCCGCCCCGGTTTCGTCCGCAATAAGGCGGTTGATCTTTTCCCGGAGTTTTTCCAGTTCCCGGGCGTGGATTTCGATGTCCGTGGCCACACCCCGGATCCCCGAAAGCGGCTGATGTATAAGGTAATGGCTGTTGGGCAGCCCCACCCGCCGGTCCTTGGGACTGGCGAGCTGAATAATCGCCGCGGCGCTGGCCACCAGGCCCATACCGATGGTCCACACCGGGGGCTTCACAAAACGGATCATATCAAAGATGGCATAACCCGCATCGGCGTCCCCTCCGGGGGAATCAATAAAAATACGGATGGGATCATCCCCCATATCTTCCAGGAGCAAAAGCTGCCTGATGGTCCGTTCCGCCAGGTCCTTTTTTATCTCACCGGAAAGCAGGATGGTCCGGGTCTTGAGCATCCTGCTCATCAGGGGATCAACCCCCTTCCCTTCTTCCTTTTCCTGCTTCTCTTCTTCTTCCTCATCCTGGTCTATGGCACGGTACTCCATCAATTACTCCTTAGTACTAATATAGAAAATATAAAAACTAATAACGGTAAGGTCAATTCAATTTTTTAAGCAGCTCCGCGATTGCGTCCGCCGCGGCGGCGTTCCGGATAGCACTCCGATCGCCGGTATAGTGATAAACCACGGCCTCCACCGGAAAACCCCTGCGGGCAGTACCTATCCAGACCGTACCCACACGCTGCCCCGAACCGTCCCCGTCCGGACCGGCCAGACCGGTAACCGATACCGCCGCGCCGGCGCCGCTTTTTTCCAAAGCCCCCTCCGCCATGGCCGCCGCAGTCTCCCGGCTTACCGCTCCGTAACGGCGGATAGTGTCCGCATCTACCCCCAGGAGTTTTATCTTGGCATCCACAGAATAGGTAACAAAGGAACCCCAGAAAACCCGGGAAGCCCCGGGAACCCGGGCGATGAGATCCGCCACCAGCCCGGCGGTACAGGATTCGGCTGCCGCCAGGGTAAGGGAGGCTGCGGCCAGGGTTTCTATAAGGGTCTCTGCGGGGGACTCAGCCATTCATTCTCTGCAATTCAGCCTTGATTTCTTCGGTGGGACGGGAGAAGATCTCCACGTCCTTATCCAAAGCGGTCATACTACACTGGCCTTCAAAGAGGACCCCATCGGCAATACGCAGCCGGGCGGCGGTACAGTCGCCCCGGACCTCGGCGCCGCTTAACATATCGATCTTATCCATGGCATGAACCGCCCCAACCACGGTCCCATAGACCGTGAGGGAACTTACGGTAATATGATCCGCCTCCACCACCGCCCCCTTATCCACAATAAGGGCGCCCGAAGCTTCTATGGTTCCCTTGAATTTTCCCTGGATACAGAGGGTCTCCTTAAACCGGAGAAGCCCGTTGAAACTGGTATGGTTTCCTAAAACCACCGTGTGGGAGCCGCCCTTTTTACTATCCGTCTTTGCCATATTCCCCTAATCCTGCCGCAAAGAATGCTGTATCCGGGTTTCCAGGGTCTTAATACCGATTTCATGCTTCTTAAGATCCTCCCATTCGGTAAGGGTCCGCTCTATCCGGGCATCCAACTCCGCAATATGCTTTCGCACGGAGCCGGTCTTTTCCTTTATAATCCCCAGGAGCCGGGGCAGGGTACTTTCATCAATGAGCTCCCCCTCCCGGGTAACCATGGCAATAGCGGTCTCCAGATCATCCATGCTCTTAATAAAAGCCCCCACAGAAGCCTTCATATCGGCGCTAAGCTCCTCCGCCTGGCTCAAACGGGATTCCCGGACCACTATCTGGCCAAAGAGCTCCCGGTTCCGAAGTACCGCCCTGATTCTGGCCAGAACTTCGGAAAAATTAAAGGGTTTGGTAATATAATCGTCTATGCCAAGCTCAAAACCTTCAACCTTGTCTTTCACATCATCCAGGGCGGAAAGCATAATAATCGGTATTTCCTGATACTTAGGATCGGCCTTGAGCAGCTTGGTAAGCTCCCAACCGGACATTTTGGGCATAATATTGTCTAAAATGATGAGATCCGGATGAAACCGTTTTACCATTTCAAGGGCTGCCTCGCCGTCTTCCGCTTTATCAACATCAAAGCCAAGTTTGGAAAGAATCACCTCAAAGAATTCAACATTCAGAGGATCATCATCGGCTATGAGTATTTTTTTTCGTGTATTCATCGATTCCTTCCTCTTTTCATTATACCCCGCCCTATTCCCAGGATCAACATGATAAGCGCCGCGGCGGTGAAGAGTTTGGCCCAAAGATCGCCCCAGCGGGTATAGGGGGTTTCCGTTTTGATTACCGGAACCTCCACGTTAAGCCAGGCCTGTGTAAAGGGTTCCGCCATGGCGATCACCCTGCCGTTTGGATCGACAGCGCAGGTTTGGCCCGAAGCGGTGGACCGCACCATGGAACGGCGGTTTTCTACCGCCCGGAATACCGCCATGGACAGGTGCTGCATCTGGGCGGGAACGCTTTTTGACCAGGCGTCATTACTGAGGTTTACGATAATCTCCGCCCCATTACGGACAAAGTCCCGGGAAAGGTAGCCAAAAATATCTTCAAAACAAATGGGGCTTGAAAATTTCACCCCCCGGGCCTCAAAGACCGTGGCCTCCTCCCCCTCTTTCCAAAAGTGGGTATCCGCCTCTTTCAGGGCCTTATAAACCAAGGGGAGCTGCTTTTCGTAGGGAAAATATTCCGTAAAGGGTACCAGATGCTGTTTCCGGTAAACCTGCGCAATCCGGCCCTCCTCAAAGAGCATCACCGCATTGTAGTCCACCCGGTCCCAGGAACCGTTGGGCATCATCTCCAGCCGGCCGTCATCGTTTCCGATAACATAGGGAACATCCTGGGTTTCCAGAAAGGTTATGAGCTCCTTCACCAGATCCCAGGATTGGCGGTCATCCCGGTACACCGTATGCCAATAGATGCGGGGGACAAAGGCAGTTTCAGACCAGACCACCAGATCCGGTTTGGGATCCGAAGCCAGCGCTTCCAGGGAAAGACGCTTCAGGATTTCATAGTTTTCCCGGTAGTCCTTCATATCCCCCCGCCAGGGATCGGTATTGTGCTGTATCAGGGCAAAACGGGCCTTGGGGGCATCGGAATAATCCACCGGGGATACAAATCCATAGATCAGGGCGGCCGTCAGGGCGATTACCCAGACCAAGCCTGCGGCCCATTCCCGGTTTAGAAATGCCCGGACCGGCCGGTCCTTCAGGGCAGCGGCCAAATATGCCGAGGGGAACACCACCAGGGCGGAAACACCCCATACCCCAAAAATACCGGCAATTTGGATCACCGGCAAAACCTGCCACTGGGAGTACCCGGCAATGCCGTAGGGGTAACCCAAAAAACCCTGGGTCCGCAGGTATTCGTAGACGATCCAAAGGAGCCACTGGAGTATATAGCCCTTGCGGGGAAAAAGGATGGACGCCAATTTAAGCAAGGGGAAAAGGACGGCAAAATAAAAGAGATAAATGGAACCCACGATGAGTCCCGCCAAAGGGTGGAACACACTAAGCCAGTAGTTGAACAAACCGTAGGCGGTATACCCGTAGAGGGCGCCGAAAAAAACCGAAGCCGGCAGGGATACCCGATGGATAACCCAAAAAACCGGGACAAAGGCTATCCATCCTAAAAAAGAGATACCATTTACCGTTAAAAGATTTGGAAAAGATGCGGCAAACAACAGGGCCCCAAGGAGTATCACCGCAAGGTGGATAAGGAAACCCCTCCACCCCCCGGGACCCTTAGGGGTATTCATGGCTCTTTGCCACCGGGCGCCGAATCGCCAATATTCCAGACATCCTGTTTTAATTCCCGGCCGGGACGAAAAGCGGCAATTCCATGGGAATTAACGGAAACCGGTTCTCCGGTTTTTGGGTTCCGGGCTTTCTGCCGACCCTTACGAATACGGACCTCGAAGGTTCCAAAGCCCCGCAATTCGATGACCATCTGTTCTATCAGGGCATCTTTTACCTCATCTATAAAAAGATCCACCACAGTCCGGATTTCCTTCCGGCTCATTCCGGTCTTTTCATATACAGAATCGATAATATCGGCTTTGGTTACTTTTTGGTCCGCTTTTCCCGCCATTATACTCTCATTGAACGAGGAAAAACCCCCGCTTTACTGGGCCGCTTTAAGAGAATTAAAGAGACGCTGCATCCGGGACTTTTTCCGGGAAGCGGCATTTTTCTTAATAATCCCCTTCCGAGAAGCGGTATCTAATTTTTTAATCATGTCTTTTAGAGCCGCTTCGGCGTTTTCCGCCTCTTTTTTCTGGGCTAAAACCACGAATTTTTTCGCACTGGTCCTTACGGAACTCTTTACCGCTTTATTACGAAGACGGCGCTCTTCACTCTGCCGGTGACGCTTTTCTGCGGAACTGCTTTTGCCTGCCAACGGGAACCCCCACTATACAAAAATTAAACCGGCATTTAATGATGAAAACACCGATCTTTGATACGATTTTACTTAAAATCCGAAGGACGCCGTTCGGTCCGCTTGCATTTTTCGCATTCTGCGATGTTCTTGAACTTGCCGCTTTCAAAAAGGGTCTTCATTTTAATCTCCCCACCACAGGAACAGAAGAATTTCTGGGTAGTACTGGAAGTACGGGCGTTTTTACTGGCCTGAGCCATGGCTTTACTCCTTGCCAAAAAATGGCGCTTTTATAGGGGATTTTCAGCAAACCCCCATTATTATTTCTTTAGGATACTATAAATGATGGAAAACTGTCAACGGGGCCAGAGCAATTCCAAATTAGGAATAACCACGGACCACACCGACTTCACGGGCCCATTGGAAAACAGTGTATACATAAAAAACGTATACTTTTTTATATATTTTATCGCTTTTTCACCAAAATTGTTTTACATTCTTATAATAATACATTATTATGTTAGTCAGATAAATTGAATCCAACGTATATCTATCGGCAGCTTAGGATTTACAAAAGTACGGATTAAGAAAAGGGGAAATTTCGTATGAGAATAACCACTAGGGGCCGGTATGCACTCAGGGCGTCCTTGGCGCTGGCAAAAATTGGTAAAAACGGAGCCCCGGTATCTATCAATATTCTTTCAGAACAGGAAAATATTTCCTCGGTATTCCTCGAACAGATCTTTTTTAAGCTCCGAAAGGCGGGAATCGTATCGTCGGTCCGGGGTCCGGGGGGTGGGTTCTATTTCGCCCAGCCTCTGGATCAGCTGACCATTAAAAAAATCCTGGATGCCGCGGGGGAGGAACTGAACCTCACCGCCTGCGATAAACATACCGACGATTGCAGCAGGCTGGGGATGTGCCTTACCCACTCGGTCTGGGCGGATGTAACGGAATTGATCAATAATTTCTTTGGCAGTATAACCTTAGCTACCATTCTGGAAAAAGATGCATTGGGGGAGAAATAAAGAACGTTCATGGGGCAGATTAAAGACAGGGAAGCATATACTAAGGTAACTGAAGCCTTCAAGCGGCAGCAAGGGGGCGTTACGGTTGCCGATATTGTGGCTAAGACGGCACTGCCCCTGAATACGGTCCGGGAACTGGTTCCCCGGGCAGCGGATGAGTATTCCGCCCGCCTCCAGGTAACCGAATCCGGGGAGATCCTCTACTCCTTTCCCCGGGGTTTTACCAGCAAATACCGCGGTTTTAAGGCGGGATTCAGCCGCTTCATGGAAAAATTCGGTAAGGCTTTGAAAATCGCCGCGGAGTTCGTATTTAAGATCTGGATCATGGTGATGCTGGTGGGCTATTTTGTCCTGTTCATGGTCATCGCCCTGGGGTCCCTGGTAATTTCCGTGGCCGCTTCCAACTCCAATAACCGTTCTTCCAACCGTAGCGGCGGGGGAATTGGGGGTATGTACTTCGCCTCCAGTATTTTTAACATGATAATCCGCATCTGGTTCTATTCCGAATTAACCAAATCCATGGATCGCCGGTACGGGTATGGCCGTTCCGTTCAGGCCCGTCCCAAGGGCCGGCCCCTGTACAAGGCGATTTTTTCCTTTGTATTTGGCGACGGGGACCCCAACGCCGACTGGCCACGCCGGGAAAAGCAGGCGGTGATCGCCTATATTCAGGCGAACCGCGGGGTCATTTCCCTGCCGGAGTTCATGACCCTCACCGGCAACAGCCCCGCCGAGGCTGAAGAACGGATCACCGGCTACTGCGCCGAATTCGGCGGTCTACCGGAGGCAAGCGACGACGGAACCGTGGTGTACCGCTTTGACGAACTGCTGTTACGGGTGGACAAAAAAGACCGTTCCTTTAACGATTTTTCCGCCCCCATAAAGCGGCTCTTCTCTTTTTCCTCAAACACTAAAAAAATGAACGGCTGGTTTGGGGTTATCAACGCAGTAAACCTGCTTTTTGGCGGCTACTTTCTCATTAACGCTTTCAACTCCGGGGCCATTGTCACCCAGGCCCATTTTGACGCCGCCTCTTACCTGTACGGATTCACCTACATCCTCTTTTCCCAGATAGCAGCCAACCCCTTAGCGGTGATAAGCATAGGTCTTGGGGTCGTACCCCTGGTCTTCTCGCTCCTCTTCTGGCTCATCCCCGGCCTCCGTTACCTGGGAATGAAGGGAACCAACGAAACCATCAAGCTGGAAAATCTGCGCAAAAGCGGTTACCGCCAAATCTGGGACACCCCGCTGGCGGTTAGACCTGCGGATATCGCCCCCAAAGCCGAAGAATGCCGCCCCAAAAACATGGCCGCCGCCCAGGACCGGGTAATCAAGGAAATCGGATCCTACGCGGTTCCGGATGTAACCATAGGTCCGGCGGGTGAAACGGTCTACACATTCAAGGAACTGGAGCGGGAAAAGAACGCGCTGAAGAAATACCGCTCAGAAATTAAACCCGACGCTTCCGCCCTGGGGAAAACGGTGTTTGACAGCGAATAAATCCCTAAAATAAAAAGCGTTCCATTTCCCGGAGCAGGCTTTCAAATTCTCCGAAACTCCGGCCGGTCTCCGGCAGGGAACGGAGGAAGAATTCCCCGTAGCGTTTGTGGAGCAGCCTGCCATCCAGGACCGCCACGACCCCGTGGTCGCTGGAACGGCGCATGAGCCGTCCAAATCCCTGTTTGAACTTCATCACCGATTCCGGGAGGGATAGTTCCATAAAGGAACTTTTGCCGCGATTTTCAAGGGCTTCACAGCGGGCCTTAAAGACCGGCTCGTTGGGGGCGCGGAAGGGGAGCCGGCAGAGTATTACCAGCCGGAGGGTATCCCCCGGGGCGTCCACTCCCTCCCAGAAGGAGTCGGTGGCGAAGAGTACACTGGTCCGATCCTGTAAAAAGGCTTGGAGGAGCCGGCTCCTGTCATCGTCCCCCTGTTTAAGGCACCGTATGCCCTGTTCTTCCAGGACCGGAGCGGCGGCGGCAAAGGCGCTTTTCAGCGACTCATAGGAGGTAAAGAGGATAAGGGCGGAACCTCCGGCGGTTTCTGCCAGCTGGGTTACGGCCTGATCCACAAAGGTACGGTAACTTGCATCGTCGGGCAGGGGTGCGTCCCGGGGAACCCCCAGGAGTACCGACCGGGAATAAGGGAAAGGACTGGGGAACCGGCCCGTAAGGACCGCCTTGTCGGAGGGGGCCGCAGTTCCGGTGTAGCCGAGACCGGATCGGTTCATCCAATAAGTGAAAGATTCAGCCACCGTGAGGGTGGCGGAAACGCAGACAACCGTTTTGTTGGGCTCAAAAAGCGCCTCCCGTAAGGCGGGGGCCACATCAATGGGGGTAACGGTGAGGACCGCCCAATCTGCTCCTGAGGATTTAGCGGCGGCTCCCCGCCCGGCGTGACGTTCTATCCACATAACTTCCTCGGGGCGCTCCTGGTATTCAATAAAGGAGCCGCAGACCGAGCCGATAGCCTCAAGACGCCGGGTTATGGACTTTATTTCCCAGACCGTGGGATCATCCGCGCTGTCTTCGGGAACAGTTTCCAGCATATCCCGGATAAGCCCCGCCAGGGCGGAGATTTTTTTTCGCAGCTCCAACAGCAAGGGTGTCAAGGCCGCAGCAATACTGCTTTCGTCAGCAGGGGTAAGACGAAAATTGCCCTCGGCCCGGCAGAAGTTTAGGGCGGATTCGTCCAGGGCGTCGGCGGTATCCCGGATAAACTGTACGGCCTCCGCCCCGTCGTCGAGCTTATCCTCCTGGCGGGACAGGGCGGCCAGCCGGACCAGGAGGCCCAGGCGCTGAGCGCGGCGATGGCGGTAGAGCCGGCCAAGCTGACGGTACAAGGATAGGCGGCTAAACTCTTTGGAAAAAAAGGATGTGGCGGCGCTTTCCATGGTATGGGCTTCGTCCATGATCACCCGGGTATAGGGGGGAAGTACCACGGTGGAGTCATACCCCGCGCCTTCCGCCCGGGCGGCAAGATCCGCAAAGAGGAGATGGTGGTTCACCACCAGGATACGGGCGTCCGCAGCTTCCTTGCGAAGGGCGAGGACGAAACAGCGTTCCCGCTCGGGACAGCGGAGGCCCATGCAGAGGTCCGCTTCGGAACAGACCCGGGACCAGAGGCTTTCGGCGGGTAAAAAGGAAAGGTCGGAACGGCTCCCGGTGGCGGTGGTTTCCGCCCACGCAGTAATACGCTCAAGGTCGTCCTTATCATCATCAAAAAGTTCAGTTTCCCTGAGCGTCTCCCCCAGACGGCGATGGCAGAGATAATTCCCCCGGCCTTTGATGAGCACCGCCTTGACTGCGGATCCCCGGCCCGATTTTTCCAGGGTTCCGTTTACCAGGGGTATATCCTTTTCGTAGAGCTGTTGTTGGAGGTTGATGGTGGCGGTGGAGAGTACGATCCGTTCATCGTTCTCCAGGGCGTAGCGCATGGCCGGAAGGAGGTAGGCAAAGGACTTCCCCACCCCGGTCCCCGCTTCGGCGGCAACCATGCTGTCTTCGTTAAAGCCCCGGATAATGAGCCGCATCAGACCGAGCTGGGAGGGCCGGCTTTCATAGGACTCCAGCTTCCGGGCAATGGACCCGCCCTCTTCCAGGGCTGCGCAGATGGTATCCGCATCCAGCAAAACCCGCTTCCGCCGCCGGGTCGGTTCGGCTACCACATAGACCTTGCTTACCCGGTTATCAACGATGAAGAACCCCGTCCCATCCGCAGCCGCATGGCCTGCTATGTCAAGGTCCTCGTCGCTGGGAACCAGGTACCCCGTTGGGTGGTTGTGGATGAGTACGTCGGGGGCATGAGATGAGTCGTCCGAAGGGCCTGCATCACCGGACCAATGCTGCAGGGCCAGCACCGAATCTTTATTACCCCGGGCCCGAATTACGAGCCGGGAAACCAGACCCTGGTCGTCCAGGTATCCAAGGGCAAAAACCTCGTTTCCCCGGGAGTCTTCTATTTCAGAACAGAGCTGTTCAATACATTGAGCGGAAAACCGTTTAGTCGCCTGCACCTGTCCAGTATCTTTTACCTACCGGGATATTTGCAAGGGGGGTGTGAAAAGGCCGTTTAACAGTTATTTAAATTCCTCAAGTACCTGTACTGCCAGGGGCTTGGAACTCAGTTCCCCAATCTTGGGGATAATCCGGGTGAAGTGTTCCGCGGCCATATGTTTATCCAGGACGGCCTGGCTGGCCCATTCCTCGATAAAGGTATAAATCTCCGGATTTTTGGGATCCGTAAAAAGCCGATATTCGATACACCCCTCTTCCTTCCGGGTTGCGGCGATAATTTCTCTGAACAGGGGAGCAGCGGCCTTTGCGTTTTCCGGTTTTATACGATTCTCTGCGATTACCTTTATCATGGTGTCCTTCCTTTTGGTTTTTCCTAGCGTACCCTTTTGCCAAATCGCTGTCAATGAGCCCCGCGTTTAATAGATAAACCCTACCGGTTCGTCGCCGTGGGCGCCAACCAGTTGCAGCCGTTTCGGGTCCACCATAAGGTCCATATCTTCCAGGGGGATTGCCCCGAGGAGCAGCATATCGGCGCCGGGAATCACCCAGGGTTCGCAAGTCATGGAGCGGTTTTTCCAACACACCCGTACGGTCTCGACCACCTTGCAGACCACCGGATCGCCATTCACCATGCGGGACTTCTTTACGTGCTCGGTCCGCAGGCCCAGTTCTTGCTGTACCGCTTCATTGATTATCAGGGTCGGCGCGCCGGTATCGACCACGCACTGTACCGTCATTTGACGGATTTCCGGCTCCTTGATAACTCCACACTCAACTCTGATTTCGTCTCCCTCATTTTTTAGGGTGATTTCTTCAAATACGGTTCCCACCATTTTGCCTCGCTCTCCATTAAGATTAGTGTACCATACCGGAGAAATGCGGACCAGGGCTGGGGTCTACCGGTCAACGGCCGGACTTCCCCTGCACCCTCTTTTATGGGGCAATACGATAAAACGCATTAGTCCGGATAAAAAAAACTGCCCTTTCGGACAGCTTTTAGGAGGAACCGCAATGTTATATTAAAATACCGGGAAGGATTCAAACCCCGCATCTTTCAGCCGTAAAATGGTCTGGTTGGAATTTTCCCCAGGGGGTAGGGTTACCGCCCAATAGGTGACACCGTTTACCAGCTTTTGGCTGACCGACGCCGTAAAGCCCCGGGAGGCAAGCCGGGATACCATGGCCTGGGCGTTTTCTTCCCGGCTAAAGAGGCCGGCCTGCAAGGCCCGGGGGCCGCCCGTACTTTCAGGCGCCACGGCTGTACTGGGAGCTGCGGCGGATAAGGCAGGAGCGGGCGGCTGATACTGAACCGGGGGATAGGCTGCGGGCTGGGTGGGGACCGCGGCGCCGATAGCTACGTTTCCCCGGCCGGGGAAGAAGAACCAGAGGGGCCGGTTATGGACGGAAACCGGGGCGTTAGTAACCGTATTGTCTGCGGCGATGGCCGCTTCACTTTCCAGGATGCGGGCTTCGGGGCTGCCCGGAAATTCCGACAGTATCTGTGCTTTATAGGCCGCATCACCAAAGAGCCGCCAAAAGGTATAGTAAATGGCCGGCCGGTAATCCTGAAATTCGGGCTTCTCCAGCAGGGCGTACAGGGAAGCGGTACTGCCATCGGTACCGCCATGGCGGAAAACTTCAATCTGGGCGGTGAGATATTGGGCATCCCGGGCAGCGGTAGTATCCCCGCCGCCGCTCAGTATACCCCGCAGGGCATCGGAGGCGGCGTCAAATTCCCCCAGGGCCAGGTAGCAAAGGGCGCTTTCCAGGAAACACCGGTCGTCCCGGTTTGCCGGGTCCGCCAGGGCAGCCTCGCGCCAGGCCTGGGCCGCTGTGTCCACGTTCCCCGAAAGCCGCTGCAGCTGGGCCAGCTTAATGTAGGCTTCACGCCGTTCGGAAGCGGAGATGGGGCTCCTCAATTTTCCTTCAATGCTCCGGATTTCCGCTGCCAGGGGAGAAGGACCCGTACCGGCGCTTTGACCGGAGACAGCTCCGCACAAAAACAGAAAAAGTACGGGGAGAACCAAAAAACGGGAATTAATCGATATCATAGGGACCTCCGATGGGAAAATCTTCAGGGGAAGGATCGCCCTTGCCCCGCTTTTTTCCAGGAGCCGGGAACTGACCGGGGAGAACGCCCCCGGAATTACCGGCTTTATTTTTTTTGGACCGTTTAAAGCCTATGGAAACCGCGAAGGGGATAGAACAGAGCAGCCCAAAAACAAAGGATGCAAAAATAGGCAGGAATACGGGAACCGGTTCCTTGGTCGCCCAAAATCCAAAGGAAATAATACAACGGTTATCCAGGTTCAACCCGATAAACGCAAGAAAAATCACCAGAATAAGAACCAGTCCTAAAAGTCGCCAGGGCATTAAATTAACTCCTTTATAGTGCGGCAACTGCCGCACATTTCAATCGAAGCGAAACGGAGTTTCGCATAACTCCTTTGCACGGAAGGTATTACCGCGCAGGGACGAAAGGCTTACCTGGGCAAAGCTGCCGATTGCCGAAGTAGTGCCAGGGACCGCAACCATTTCGTCACGCTCCGTACGTCCTATTAATTCATCGGCATTTTTTCGTGAAATTCCTTCAATTAATATAGTTTCCCGGGAACCGACGCGCCGTTTCAGCAGTTCCTGGGTATGTTTCTTCTGCAAAGCGATAACCCGGGCCAGCCGGTTCCGCTTGAGCTCCTCCCCTACCCGGCCCGGAAAATCGTAGGCCGCAGTCCCTTCCCGGGGATTGTAGTGGTACATATAGGCGTAATGGAATTTTACCCGCTCCATCAGGTCAAGGGTGAGTTCCAGGTCCTCCTCGGTTTCCCCGGGGAAGCCCACCAGAAAATCCGTGGAAAGGGAGATGTCCGGCATGGCCTGCCGGATTTCATCCACCAACTCCAGGTACCGCTCCCGGGTATAGCGGCGGTTCATGGCGTTAAGCACCGCGTTGGAACCATGCTGTACGCAGAGGTGGAGGTGACGGCAAAAAACCGGATGTTCCGCCATAACCCGGATAGCCTGGGAGGAGAGGTCCTTGGGATGGCTCGACAGAAAACGTACCCAGCGTATGGGGCTGCTTTCCGTCTCGTGGGCCACCAGTTCCAAAAGCGCCGGGAAGTCCACCGGCGCCCGCTCTCCATCCTCGAAGCGGTAGGAATTGACATTCTGTCCCAGCAGGGTAATTTCCCGGACACCCCGATCCGAGAGGAGGCGGATCTCCTCCGCGATAGAAGCGGGGCTGCGGGATATTTCCCGGCCGCGGACATAGGGCACGATACAGTAGGAACAGTAATTGTTGCAGCCGTGCATGATGGGAACAAAACTGCGAAACCGGCCTTCCTCAAGGTGGGAAGACGAAAAGGAAAACTGCGGTTTTTCGCCGGTCAGTATTGCTGTTATTGAATCATCAGACCGAAGGTCCGGGCCCTGCCCTTTTTCCAGGGTTTCCAGGATTGCCGGGAAAACCGAGCGGGATGCGGTGCCCATCACATAATCTACCGCGTCAAACTTTTCCTTAAGACCTTCCCCCAGGCGTTCCGCCATACAACCCGCCACGATCAGGGTAAACGGCTGTCCCAGGCTCCGGCGCTTTTTTTTAAGGGACTGGTACTGCGCCAGCCGGCCAAACACCCGCTGTTCCGCAGTCTGCCGTACCGAACAGGTATTAAGGATCGTCAGATCGGCGCTTTCTCCGTTTTCCACCGCGGACCAGCCCCGCTCCCTAAGCACCAAAGCCAGGGCCGCCGATTCGGCGCTGTTCATCTGACACCCGTAGGTTTCAAAAAAATAGGTCACGATGCCCTAGGATCTGCCCTTAAGGCCCTTGATAAATTTGATACCGTTCCAGATCCCCATAACCAGGAGCCCCAGGGCGCTTATCCCCAGGAGGGTCCCCGACAGAGCGGAGATTGGTTTTATCGGAGCACGGGAAAGAATGGCAAGCCCCCCCGCCGCAGCCGCCAGGAGCCCGGGTTTCCGGTCATCCGGATCCTTGGACAAAACACCGCCTAGACCAACCACACCAACAACCAACCCTGCGATGATGCCCAAAAACGATGGAAGGGCGCGGATAATCATAAGCACAACACCCCCCGCGATGCCGCCCACGGCAGTTACGCCCTGTTTAGCCAATACATTGGTGGGCGTATAGTTCCCGTTACCGGGTATTAAATCACTCATAGTTTTCCTCTATAACCTAATATACTATTTTCAGTCCTTCTTAAAAGGCATAATCACCAGAAAACGTCCCCGCACGGCCCGTATGGAAAAGCCCCCCTCCAAAGCCACGTTGCTGATCCCAAAGAAGCCCCGTTTCCAGGGGAGCCCCGCCAGGGGCCACTGCAGACCCCGGCTTTCCGCTTCCCAGGGACCGGTTCCCAGGGGAAACACCGAAACCAGGCTTTTCGGGGCGATGGTCAGGGTAAGCGCTTCCCGGACCTGGCGTATGTCCTCCCCTGCGGTGATCCACCGGTCGGGACTCCTGTCCCGTTCAAAAAGAGCCTGGATCGCCAGGAGGTGATCCGTGCGGCCGCCCCCGCCGCCGACAAGCCATATTTCGTCACAGCCCTGTTCCCAGAGCAGGGAGAGCAGCAGTTCCGTATCGGTATCATCCTTGTCCGGACGGTGGCGGATAACCCGGTCCGGCGGGTACGCATCCAGCCGGCGGAGATCATCCAGGGAATCCATGTCCCCCACTATCCAGTCAGGGCGGAGCCCCGCAGCCTCGGCGGCCACAAGCCCCGAATCGGCGGCGGCGATGAGGCCCGCGTCCCCTACCAGGGTGGCGCTCAGTTTTGCCCCCGGCCCTTCCCCGCCGATAAAACCGATACCCCGCACGGTTCCTCCCATTATCAGAATAGGGTCATTATAGTATAGTAGGGTCCAATGGGCAATGTCGTTATTCATCCTATACTGAAAGAGGTCGCTTCCGTTTTTACCCGGGTGGGGAAGCAGGTGTTCCTGGTTGGGGGGGCCGTGCGGGATCTGTTCCTGGGCAAGGAAGCCCAGGACTGGGACCTGGCCACCAATGCCCGGCCCGAAGAAGTTACGTCCCTGTTCCGCCGGGTTATCCCCACGGGGATCAAACACGGAACCGTCACGATCCGGTACAAGGGCTATTCCATGGAGGTAACCACCTTCCGCACCGAATCCACCTACAGCGACGGACGGCGCCCCGACCATATCGAATACGCCGCGACTATTGAAGAAGATCTTTCCCGGCGGGATCTGACCATGAACGCCATCGCCCTGGCCCTTCCCGGGGGTGAACGGGTGGATCCCTTTCAGGGCTATGATGATATCAAGGCCCGGCGTATCCGCTGCGTGGGCAATGCGGAAGAACGGTTCCGGGAAGACGGCCTGCGTCCCCTGCGGGCGGTACGGTTTGCCTCCCAGCTTGGCTTTACCGTGGACGATGCAACCCTGGCCGCCATTCCCGGGGCGCTTTCCACCACCGCCAAGGTTTCCCCGGAACGGATCCGGGATGAACTGGAAAAGATCCTTAGCTCCCAAAAACCATCCACCGCATTACTGCTCATGGAAAAAGCCGGGCTCCTGGAACTGTTACTCCCGGAACTGACCGCCTGCCGGGGCATAGACCAGAAGGGCTTCCATCGTTTTGACGTTCTGGACCATTCCCTCCTGGCCTGCGACTACGCCGCCCGCCAAAAATTTTCCCATGAAGTACGTCTGGCCAGCCTCTTCCACGACATCGGCAAACCGATGGTTCGTAAACTGGACGAGACCGGCGTATGGACCTTCTACCAGCACGAAAAAGTTTCCGCCCGTTTAGCCCGAAACATTGGTCTCCGTTTTCGCTACCCCAATGCGGTGATCGACCGGGTGGTCCATCTGGTAGAGGAGCACATGTTCCACTACGAGGAAATTTGGAGTGACGCCGCGGTCCGCCGGCTCATTATCCGTGTGGGAAAAGAATACCTGGATGATATCTACGCCCTGCGCCAAGCCGACGCCTACGCCACCGCAGGCACTGAACCGGAACCCGGCTTCCTCGCCCCCCTGGTAAGCCGCATCGACCGCATCCTCGCCCAGGGCCGGGCGCTCTCCCTTAAGGACCTGGCAATCTCCGGAGAGGATCTTATGGATATGGGGGTTGCCCGGGGACCGCATATAGGAATAATCCTCAAGGAACTGCTGGAAGCGGCGCTGGACGACCCGGAACTCAACACCCGGGAAAAGCTGTTGGAAATAGCGGGAAAGCTGAACGGGAGATATACGGAGGGCAAATGAAAAAACTACTGATCATACTTATATCAGCATTACTGCTCGCTTCCTGCATATCTACCAAGTCCGGCGGGGCCAATTATCCACGGGATGTAACAATACAAATACTATCCGGCAGCGCCAGTGTACGGATATTTGGAAGCATACGGGAAAATGTCTATTTTAATTTCCCCACCGGTGATGAAGATGTGGATAAACGATTACGCGAAACCCCGGTAATCCAGGAGGGACGGGTAACCACGGACGACACGATTATTCTTACGGAGGGGCAGGAATACAAATATTCCCTGCAAACGGCGGAAACAGCTATGGTAACGATTTATTCTATCAACGATAGTGACATCGCATTCATCGTTACCGAATACGGCAGGGACAGGCGGTATACGGCGAAGGGGACGAATAGGCTGGGGACCACGGTTAGTTTCAGGAATTAGGTCAGGTGAAAAGAATAAGGAGAGTAACAATGGTAGTAAAATTTGAAAGGAAAGTCCGTGTTATCATCGTTTGTTTCTTATTGGCTGTTATAAACAATGCCTTTGGGCAAGAAACCCAATCATTTGAGGGCGAATGGACAAATATAACTTCAACGATGCTTGCCTATCAGTTTTTCTTAAATGATAATAGTGAAATATCAGCAACCATGATTGTTTTTTCAGGGAACACGTGTACTATCAAGTCTATACAAGGTGTTTTAGGTATGGGGACACAAACAACATGGGAAGGAACATTCACGGTAAATACGCGAAATAAAACCATTGACCTTATTGATGATTTTGGTGATGCTGAAAGATACCGATATGTATTTTCAGAGGACGAAGAAAACGTAATATTAAAACTAAAAGACACTGATGGTGATATTACAACCTGGTATAAAAGCAAGTAAGATTATCCGGTGGTCATGATGCCGATATCAAACGCTCGACCACGATATGGGAGACATAGTCATTTACCGATTGCGCACTTTTATCCGCATTATATCTGATTGTATTTACAATCTCTTCCGGCAACTGTAATGTTTTCAATAACAATTCACCACGTGCCGCATCAACAACGTATTTTGCTTTGTCCGGCATTATCTCATCGCCCTTTTTCCAAATTACCTTTCCATCACTACTCATTTCAATACCTCTTCAAGAAGTTTCTCGTTATTTGACGTTATCAAATCCGCATGTATGACAAAAATCTGACCGTTTGTTCCTGTATCCGTAATCACTTCTACCGCTCTTGCTTTTGAATCAAAGCCTAAAAACAACAATTTCTCCGGAGCTTCTCTCAGTTCAGCAATCACATACGGTTCGGCGATAACTGCCAACATATCAACATCTGATATTCCATGTTTTCGCTGAATTAAGAATAATCATTACCATTCTCTCCAATATCCAGTATACCCCTATATGCCCTCCACGGCAAGGGTACTCATAAATCGGCTCGGCGAGGGGGTGTCAAATGGCGGCTTTTAGTTCTTTGCGGACCAGCTCACCGGGCACAATATTATAAACTTAAGAAGAATAATAAACTGGTATAGGATTGTCGATTCATGGGGGGGGGGGGGGGGGGGGGCTTGTCAACAGGGAACAACGGCGCGGAGAAAAAGGCGCCAGGAACGTTTTTTTTACGTACCCAGGGATTGATTTATGCGCTTACGCCCATTGGAGGAAAATCTTTAATACCCGATAGTTCATATTGCTCCGCTTCCCAAAGGGTCCGTTTTATTTGCATGGTAAGCCAGCTTTCTGCCGTGGTGTGGGTGGCTTTGGCAATCCGTATTGCCATTACAGGGCTCAATGCCGACTTTTCGTTGACAAACTCAGAGAGCGTTTTCCGTGTTACACCGAGTAAATCAGCCGCATCGGTAATAGTCAAATTAAGCGGAACAAGAACATCTTCCAAAAAAACCTTTCCCGGATGCACCGGTTTTCGTATTTGCTTCATTATCCTCCTCCTTCTAATGATAATCCTGATAATCCACAATATGCGCGTCATTGTTTTCAAATCGAAAGGTTACACGCCAATTCCCATTTACTGAAACCGACCATACGCCCTTCTCCTGCCCAGAAAGTTCGTGCAGACGGTAACCGGGTAAGTTCATGTCACAGGGTGAAAGACTGGTATCCAAACGGTCAAGAATCCGTTCCAGCTTATCTGCGTGAGCGGGAATGATCCCCCTCTTGGTTCCCGACAAGAAGAATTGCTCAAGTCCCTTGTGCTTGAATGAACCTATCATTAAGTTTATATTCTATGCTGTAACGTGCAACGTGTCAATACTCCGGATACGAGATGCGTGAAAAAGGCATCTGGCGCCGGTTGGGTGTCCAGTCAGGTGCCATGCACGCTTTTTTCGGGCGAAAATTCATGGTAAAAAATATCGACCGGTGTGATGAAATAATGAAAGCCATGCCGATGGTTTATGTCTGATAAAGCCGATACTTTTAACCGGCAACGTTCAGAGTAGAGTAATACTATACTGTTAGGCTTTCCCATCATATTCGGCGCCGGGTACTCTTTTTTGCCGTAAGAAGAATTTCACCACGGAGGACACGAAGGGACACAAAGGTGAATAGGAAAAGATCATAGGACTACCCGTCTTATTAGGTCAGTATCTGGGCTCAATGTTTGTCATTTAATTCCTTCACCGGCCGATGTACCAAATGAAACTACCCCAATTGCGACGCCATATGGTGACAGTCACGTTTTTTCACATCTGATATAGACAAATCCGCTTTATTTTTGTATACTTTTATTATGGAAAGGCAGATAACCATAAATTATCCTGAAGTCCTCGCCGCTTCCCTCAAAATGGCCAGTGGTGAATTCGAGAAGGAAATAAAAACCCTCTCTATGGTTAAACTCTACGAATTGGGTAAGGTATCCTCCGGCATGGCTGCCAAGGTACTCGATATTACCCGTATACGTTTCCTTGACCTGCTCTCCATCTATCACGTCTCATACTTTCCGGAAGCAGAAGAGCTGGAAGCTGATTTTATCAATGCCTAAAGTCGTCTCCAATACCACACCCATTTTATCTCTGTTAAAAATTGGAAAGTTAAACCTGTTAAAAGACCTGTACCAAAGCGTCCTCATTCCCCTGTCCTTGCGGAAGAAAAGTAGGATACCAAGAGTCTGTCCTGCCCTTGATACTGATATTTTGATAGCAGCCTATTGCATCAAGAATAATCTGACCCTCATAACAAATAATACAAACCATTATAAAGACATAAAAGGTCTACAAGTAGACAACTGAAATTGATTTCTTGCTACGGCGCCGGGCACTCTTTTTTGCCGTAAGAAGAATTTCACCACGGAGGACACGAAGGGACACAAAGGTGAATAGGAAAAGATCATAGGACTACCCGTCCTATTCCATTTTAAAAATGAAATTCATTTATGTGGGATATTATTAGGAGGGGATAAAAAAGGAAAAGATGAAAAGCTATTTTATAAAGGGCTTATAAGAGATGCGGAAGAACTGATAGGAAAATACAGGAACCAAAAATGGGAGGAGGAATAACATGGCCGGAAAATCAAAGAATGCTATTTTAGCAATGGAATCAATGATGTCCCCTGAATCTGTTCAGAGGACGCGAATAAAAGCTGAACAGGAAATATTGACCATTAAACTTGGTCAATTAAGGGAAAAGAGGGGGTTAAAACAAAATGAAATAAATAACTTTAGCCAGACATCAGTTTCCCGGCTGGAAAAACGAAAGGATATAAAAATATCAACATTGGTTGAATATTTAAATAGCCTAGGCATGGGATTGGAAATAAAAACATACCCAATAGACAAGAACAACAAATTAAAGGCACAGGTATTATTAAAAACATAAATATCTATGCTCGGCTTTCCCGCCCTGGTACTCACCTAAAGGGGAACGCCTTTTTTTGCGTTTTCCCTAGCCGTACGGCGCAGTTCGCCCCAGAAAAAGGGGACCATGTAAACTACGGCGATTTAGACCAACCGGTCCGGCGCAAGTGATCCAGCAGTCCGGCCAAAAATGATCCACCGGCTGCGATGTCAACCCGCCACGCGGATTATTTCCAGTTCTCGAAGGGCATTGGGGCTTTTTTCCAGGATTTGTAAAAGGCGACAGGAAGCGCCGGAGGGGGTGTTGACACCGCTTTCCCAGCTTTCCACGGTTTTTTGGCTAACCCCCATGCAGATCGCAAAAGACTTCAAGGTTAAGTTGCTCCGCAATCGGATCTGCCTGATAGCCTCCCGGTCATAGACATGGAGGGGTGCAATGGTGATATCCGGCGCCTCGGCCACCCGAACCCGCGCCTTGGTTTTGTCTCCCTGGGCGTAATCCAGCACGTCATTAAGGCCTTCCATAATGCTTTCATATTGTTTGCTCATTTCCCAATTCCTCCACAATCAGTTTCACCACTTTTTTAATCTTGTTTTTTTCGTCTTTGGTCAAATTGTCTTTCTCATTTTTTGGGAATAGATCAATCATACAGATGATTTGCGCGGTGGGCATGTCAATATAGAGAACCCGAACTCCACCGCTTTTTCCACCGCCCTCTAAATTCCAGCGGACTTTGCGCAGACCTCCGGTTCCTTCCATCATTTTGCCCAAGGCAGGATTTTCCAAGAGCGCGTCTTCCAGCTTGCGCAGATCCTCGGCAGTCAGACCTAGGGCGTCCCATTCCCGATCAAACTTTTTAGCGTAAACAAACATCCGGTTCAGACGATTTCCTCCTAAAAACCATACAAATAGCATAACCCTATTTGATAGGGTTTGTCAAGAGACAAAATAGAACTTCCTTCGTTGTTTCAGGGGAAGATAAATGATCCAGATCTCCGGGCGGGCTCGCATCTCGGAAATCCGGATCATTTATTCCCGTGTCCATGGATCACTTGGGCCGGATCGGTGGGTCATTTCGACCGTAGTTTACAGACCAGGAACGATAATTTCATAACAGCTCCTTTGTGGAGCTTAAGCCCAGGTTTTAGACACGGCTCTTTGGCCCGCTGCGTATATAAGGGAGTTATGATGAAAAACGCTTTACCCTGAGGATCGATTTTTTAAAATTCGTATGGGGTGATTCGTGGCGAGGGGTACATATGCGGCTGATTTACTCGGCCTAACTAGGAGAAGTAATACTGTGACCGGATCAAGAGACTCCAAGCCTGCGCAAGGTCCCCCCGACGCAGAACCGCTGTCAACCGGAAACGCCTCCCAATCCGTCAAGCCCCAGAGCCGAGGCGATTTGCTCATCACTCAGCCCCAAGTCCCGCAGTTTTTGGACCGCTTGCTGTTCCATTTGCCGCCGCTCCTGCTCCGCTTGCCGCCGCTCCTGCTCCAAAGCCCGAATTTTCCCGCCATATTCCAACTCAGCATCTTTATACCCGGCCCGCCTTGCGCTGACCATACCACTCTGGTAATCCAGTTGGTTCTTCAGTTCATGGTTAAGCCGCGCCCGCATTATCTCGTCCTGGCTTACCGTTAAAAGTTCCGTCGTTGCCATGGCTATCCCTTCCTCATGGTTTAGTATTTCGTTAATCAAATCCCGACGTGTTGGGTCCTGAATAAACCGAAAAAACACCGCCCACCGCTCAATCACCGTCATTTCAGGAACCGGTTTCGTCAGGAATTGTTCCGCTTTCGGTAATTCTACATCAATTATAGAGGTCAGACCGTTAAATGGCAAGTTGTGTTCCGAATCATAATAATTGACGGCGTTAACCGGTGGTTCATTGGCAATAACGGAAACGACAGTGACCGGCCGCTGTATGACAGCCGAGACGAGGAAGCGCAGGGCGCTGCGGGACTCAGCCGTCTCCCGGGTTAGAACAGCCTTAAAGACCGGGTCGCGGGTGATGTCCAGAGGGTCGTCTTCCGGCCTCAGCTGGATCCGTTTTTTCTCATAGAACTCTTCTGCGGGTTTGTCAAAATCATTGTTTTGCATGTAATTTATCTCCTTACAGGGAAGATGCCCTTGGGGAGAAATTTGCTTTAGTGGTTGGAGAAATTTTTCACTTTTTTTAACACAAGCGGCCCAATGGGTGAGGGCCAATAGAGGTCGGACGTTACTTTTCGGTAGTGGCTACAACACAGAGTACATATATGGTGTAGGGTAAAGGATGGTACACTAGGCAAATTCAGCGTCAGGTACACTTTTGCGCCATGTGGTATAGCAGATAGGGAGAATTTTAACCGCTAAGGACACGAAGGCGCAGAAGGGAAGAAAACCGGGCGCTGGCATTAAAAAACACCTTCAGGCTTACCCGTCATGGTACTCGCCTAAAGGCACGTCTATTGACAGCGGGGAAAGCATTGCTTCCCCGCATACACATTCCCCCTCCTGATGTCCGTGTGCTACCGCACACAGAAAGCAGGGGCGCAGCCACCAACCGCAGACGCACGGCTGACGTCGGCATAACCATAGGTGCCCACATCAAAGAAATAGGAGTTCGCCCCAGAAAAGGGTGAAGCCGTCCAATACCACCATACTGCATTAGAGCTGTGGTACTTTAACCTTTCTGCGTCGCTCGTATAGTATGCAAGGTGTACCTGATTTGCAAAGTTTTCATAGGACAAATAGAGTGCCGGACCAAACAGTTCCCATACTGTGGGGAGCCAGAGCTTGTCTTCAATGAGATCCGCAGCTGTCGCTCCAGTTCCGCCATTTGCCACATAGCGCTTGGGCGCCCAAAGCGCCTCATCCGGTACGCCTGCCGCAACAAGACCGGCAAGGAAGCTTCCGCTGCCCGGATCGGTTGTGGGTACAAGGTATTTCCGCATTTCACTGCCCAAATATCCATTAGCATTGGTGTTGGTCGCTTCCATTCGGCGCTCCACCGGCACATTTTGGAACTGGAACACCACATGTTTTGTGGCGTCGTTAGCGGTTTCGGTATAGGTACCGTCCGAATGGAATGAGTTAATGCCCACCACCATAAGCCGCAGGAGTTTGCCATGTGCGCCTAAATCAGTGTTACTTTCGTTGAATGCCCCTTCTCCGTTGTACGCGTCAACCTGGAGACTGGGCAGGTCAATATAATCTCCCAGTTGTATAATACTTGCCAGGTCTTCGTCCCCTGCTTTCGGCGTAGAAATCAGGCCGCTCAGGGCTTTGAATGTATCGCCTACCCCGGCGGCGCCGCTTGCCGAAATGCCGAACAGGTCTTTAAGGTCCATGGGGCCTGCGGTATGGACGCCAAGGGTATAGGCCGCAGTAGCCGGAAACACAATCGTTACGGTCCCGCTGCCAGCCGCGTTCGTCACGTTTGCCCCGGTATAAGTAAAACTGTCTGCCGTTACACCGGTAAGGGTATAGCCGGGTTTGGCGGTCAGGGTAACAATGGCCTGGTATACCGTGGCGGGGGCAAAATTCCCGGCGAATGATGCCCCATCGCTCTTTTGCCAGATGATGGTTCCGGTGTATTGGCTCTGGTCAATCGGCGTGGTAACCGGGGCAGTATCTTTAACCGGCGCCATAACCAGATCGTTTAGGCTCAAGACGTTTATAACCGTGTCGCTGGTGATGGTAACATTCACCGTG
>NZ_AEEA01000157.1 GCF_000297095.1 Treponema primitia ZAS-1
GAGCCTGGAGTTCAAGCTGGTCCCGGTGGACATACCTCCCGGCGACAAGGAAATCCGCCGTAGCCTGTGCCCGTTCCCGTGAAAGCTGCACCCTGCCCGCCATGGTTCCTGCCAGAGCAGTATGCCCCTGGATAAGGACCCGGCTTTCCGGGTACCCCTTGAGGGTCTCCCCTA
>NZ_AEEA01000158.1 GCF_000297095.1 Treponema primitia ZAS-1
CGCCTGCCCGGAAAGCATACGGGCGCCTAAAACGATAGCCCTCACTTTAATGTCGTCGTCGGTGCGTTGGACTTGCATTTCCAAATCCGCCTGTTCGCCG
>NZ_AEEA01000159.1 GCF_000297095.1 Treponema primitia ZAS-1
AAGCCCCGGCCCCAAGTTGCTCCTATCCGCCCCAAAGGGTACGGTGATCCGCAACGCAAACCCCCGTCTCCCATCCGCCAACACCACCGGCGCCGCAATATCCTCAGG
>NZ_AEEA01000160.1 GCF_000297095.1 Treponema primitia ZAS-1
CGGCCACCCATACGGGCGTTTTTATCAGCCCGGCCCCCGCAACGCCACAGAATTACGCGATTCCGGTACAATTTACCGTTACGGCGGAAGATGGTTCATCCCAAGCCTATACGGTAACGGTTACCCAAGCGCCGCCAGAGCCGGGAATCGCAACGGCCCTGTGGGCACGGACGGTAACGGCGGGGTCAGACATGTCTGTCTTTCCC
>NZ_AEEA01000161.1 GCF_000297095.1 Treponema primitia ZAS-1
CAAACACATTCCCGCTCTCGTCTACCGCGACGGAGTAAAAGGTAGATTCGTCTGCCCCCGCGGATACCGTTCTTGCCCACTGGGCCGTCCCTGTGGTGGCATCATACTTAACCAGGACCACACTGTTGCCGCCNGCNTAGGTCCCCGTAGCNCTACGCCGGGATCGTAGGT